>NZ_JBLVOM010000055.1:0-18605 GCF_053543775.1 Acinetobacter endophylla
TAGGGCGTGTCCTCATTTGAAGAATTGGTTTTAAATACTTAAAATCCTCCTTTGAGTTATTTTTATTTCTATATTTTCAATGGCACGTACTCTTCTTACCGATGATATCTGGCAGCAAATTCAAGATACTATGCGATTACACGGTTGTTACTGTTCAAAGAATAGTAGAAATATCATGGAAGCGATCTTATGGAAACTTCGTACAGGCGCCACATGGCGTGATATTCCCCAAGAATTTTGTCCTTGGCAAACTGCTTACAATCGTTTTAATCGTTGGGCAAGCAAGGGATTGTGGGATAAATTTTTTTTAGATTACGAGGCATCTTGGATCAGGAATGGGTATTCATTGACGCAAGCTACATACGCGTGCATCAACATGCAAGTGGAGCTCGGCATGGTTTCGAAAGAGCAATTGGACAATCACGCGGTGGACGAACAACAAAAATACATCTTGCAACCGACGCGAATGGATTACCGATTGATTTTAAAATCACTGAGGGTGACGTCCACGACAGTCAAGTTGCAAAACAACTGATTGATACGGTAGACGAGGCAACTTATCTCATTGCTGATAAGGGGTATGATGCTGAGCACATTAGAATATATGCCAAGAACAAGAATATGATTCCCATTATTCCATTGAGATCAAACAGTAAGAGATCGAATAAGGAGTTTGATAAATATCTATATAAATTAAGACATTTAGTTGAAAATGCATTTTCGAGATTAAAACATTTCCGTGCTATTGCAACTCGATTTGATAAACTGGCACGCAATTATAAATCTATGATCCGTATAGCCTGCATATTTATTTGGTGCAAAGCCAAATGAGGACACACCCTAAAACCCCGGCTAGTTGTAACAAACTGTCTAATTTTATTTCTTTTTAAATGAGGTTTCTCGGTGTTTGCGTAGCTTTGTTTGGCCCAGTGGAGTGAGTATGTAAAGCTAACGGCCTATCTCAATTCGTAAAATTATTAGCAATGGTGTCAATCATGAATTCCAAACTCTCTAAAGCATTAGGTTTAGGATTATTCACAAGTGTGATGAGCGTAGCGGCATTTGCCGAGCCACCAGTTCAACCAGGTGAAACACTTGAAAGCTTGTCTAAAGCTAAAATTAGTACCAAGGTGAATGGTCAGGAAGCCTCTTTAGAAAGCTTGGTGAATTCTGGTCAGATCCGTCTGGTCGATCCGCGTGCAGCAGCACCGCAACCAGCCATGCCAAACACACAAGCACCAATGCCCAATGATCCAGCAATGACTCAGGCACCAAATTCAGGTACTGTTTCTCCTCAACCACCTGTCACAGAACCAGGTATGAATGAAGCAGAGGTGCCGGCCAATCTGGTTGAACCAGCCACTGAATCAGAAGTAGAAGCCACCACGTCTATGACGACGCCTCAACCACAACCAGCACTGGAAGAACAACAAGCGGCTGTGACTGAAGCAAACGTCAGCAATGAACAAACTGAAATTGCGGCTCAATCTGACGCAGAGCCAGTACTGATGGAAGAACCTTTGAATGCTGCACCTGAAGTGCCAGCTGCGGTAGAACTTGAGCAATAATCTGAAGCTCATTTATTTATTGTTTCTCCCATAAAAAAACCAGAGTATGCCTCTGGTTTTTTTATGCTTTTTATTTTATTTACATCTGAATCTGGGTGCCCAGCTCGACCACACGGTTGGGTGGAATCTGATAGAAATCACTGACCGGACTGGTATTGCGCTGCATAGAAATAAACAGTTTTTCCCGCCACGGTGCCATACCTTCACCTACAGTATGCATAATCCGTTCACGTGAAATAAAGAAACTGATCTGCATCAGGTCATATTCAAAATCCCATTGCTCATAGGCCTGTTGTAAAGCTTCCGGAATATTCGGCTGATCCTTAAAACCATAATAGATAAACACCCGGTAAAAATGCTCACTCAGTTTTTCCAGTTCAATCCGTTCCTTTCTGTCGACAAAAGGAATATCTCGGGTAATCACCGTGAGCATGATATTGCGTTCATGCAAGACCTTATTGTGCTTAATATTATGCAACATGGCATGCGGGACAATATTTGGTGTACCGGTCAGGAAAATGGCATCACCTGGCACAAACTTGGTGCCTTCCCCCATCGAAATACTTTTAATAAACAGATCAATCGGCAAGGCATCCTGTTCCAGACGATTCAGCACCAAAGCCCGCCCATCTTTCCAGGTCATGAGAATCGTAAACAGTACCGCACCAATTAGAATTGGCACCCAGCCACCCGAAGCAATTTTCAAGGAGGTTGAGGCCACAAAGACTAAATCCAGTGCCAGGAATGGCACAGCAAATAAAGCTACTTTCCAGACCGGCCAACGCCAGAAGCCATAGGCCAGAATCGAGATCAAAATGGTGCCGCAGAGCATGGTCATGGTCACCGCGACGCCATAAGCACTGGCTAGATTGGCACTATTTTCAAACAGTAAAATCAGGATCAGCACCGAGATAAACAGCATCCAGTTAATGAAAGGCAGATAAATCTGACCACGCTCCAATGCAGAGGTATGCTTGACTGACAGGCGCGGCAAATAACGCAGTTGAATGGCCTGATTGACCATAGAAAATACACCAGTAATGACCGCCTGTGAGGCAATCACCGCAGCTGCAGTCGCCAGTCCAATCATAGGGAATAAGGCCCAGTCTGGCAGTAGCATATAGAAAGGATTCGCCAGGGCTTCAGGACTACGCAGCAACAAGGCGCCTTGCCCGGCATAATTCAGCAATAAACATGGCAAGACAATAATGAACCAGGCCAGCCGAATCGGTAGGCGGCCAAAATGCCCCATATCGGCATAAATCGCTTCACCACCGGTCATGGTCAGAATCACTGCCCCCATGGTCAGAAAAGCCACATAAGGCTGATCGACCACAAAAT
The DNA here is from genome assembly GCF_053543775.1 of Acinetobacter endophylla. NCBI lineage: Bacteria > Pseudomonadati > Pseudomonadota > Gammaproteobacteria > Moraxellales > Moraxellaceae > Acinetobacter > Acinetobacter endophylla. Next base: position 2,910 of record NZ_JBLVOM010000055.1, read on the forward strand.
GATAGGCCCAGTAGGGATTCACCATCCAGAGTACAAATGGGGTCTGGATAATGCTCCACAAACCAAAACCTCCAATGGACAAAAACCAGAGCATGGTTAAAGGCCCAAAAAACTTGCCCATAGTGGCTGTGCCGTGTCGCTGAACCATAAACAGTCCGGCCAGAATCCCGATCGACAAAGGCACCAGCCACTGATTGAAAATGGGTGTGGCAATACTCAGGCCTTCAATGGCTGAGAGCACGGAGATTGCCGGGGTAATAATCCCGTCACCGAAAAATAGCGATGCACCGACAAAGCCCAAAGCAATCAGGAATATTTTCTTTTGATCAGAGATTCGTGTGGTACGCAGGTTTAATGCCAACAGTGACATAATCCCGCCTTCGCCGTTGTTATCGGCACGCATGATTACCATGACATATTTAAAGCTGATGGTAAGCATCATGCACCAGAAAATCAGGGACAGGATACCGAGTACAGAAGCTTCGCTAATGGCGAGATGTGCGGTAAGGAAGCATTGGCGCAGTGCATAGAGCGGACTGGTACCAATATCTCCGAAAACGACCCCAAGCGCAGCCAGTGTAATCACCGGGAGAGCTGCCTTTTGTGCAGTGCTTTGCATATATTGTCTTCGTTTTTTAACAAGCATTTTTGCGAATCATAGCACCGCATTAAAAGTTTTTCTGCAAATCAATTGTTTCAGCTTGGCACAGCTGGTTTTTTTCGCTATTATCCTCGGCCTATGGTGAGGTGTCCGAGTGGCTGAAGGAGCACGCCTGGAAAGTGTGTAAACGTTTATAGCGTTTCGAGGGTTCGAATCCCTCTCTCACCGCCAGAATTTAAAAACCCGAATCACATGATTCGGGTTTTTTTATATTTAATTTTATCCATCATCCCATCAGTAAAAAAAATTATCTGCTTAGATCTTAAAATATTATTATCTATCGCCTTAGGCAAAGGCATTGAATTAATACCAGTCCTCGTTCATAAAAATCTTTTGCAACACAACACTTACGCTCAATTCTATTTTTAAAAATCTTCATTTTTCATCAGCCAAAAAACTGATGAATTGTGCAGTTTCTGTACGCCATTCATTTCAGGTTTTTATTTATGTGTTCAAACAAAAAACTGGCACAGAAATAGCTTAATTTTATTGTCATCAAAGCTATGTTATGTTGCTTATAAATCAACTAAAAGGAGAATAAAAACCACAGGATAGAAAGAAATAACCAAGTGAACCGAGCCATTCAAATTTGAAGTTAAAAAATAGATACACTGCTATTCGGAGAGCGAACATGAATAACAGCGCAAACTATGCCAAACAGATTAAAAATGCAAAACGTGGCGGTTATACCCCAACTATTGCCAAGGACATCAATAAACATAAAATTCAAAAAGCCTTGAGACTCATCGAACAGTGGAGAAGCCTCGCTCAAGAACTCAAACCTCAAATGCAGTTTGATATGGCCTTTACTTTAGAGGAATGTGCACAAGAATTAGATCGCATCCTGAAAAACAGATAAACCTTATAACCGACTCATATCCAGAACCAATCCTGTGCTTTCACCCTCGCCCATATCTGCACATATGGGCGATTTCTTTGCGCATAGCCCAAAACAGAACTTTTCATCCATCGGGTCAAAATAAACAAATCCTGCCGAAACAGTTTAAACGGTTATTTTTTGGCTTGCGTGACCAAAAAAAATCTGTAAAATGCACTCCACCATGCCGGCATAGCTCAGTTGGTAGAGCAACTGACTTGTAATCAGTAGGTCCACAGTTCGAATCCGTGTGCCGGCACCATATCTTAGCCTCGCTTTTTAGTGAGGCTTTGATGTTTCTGGGTTTCGGTATTTTCAGCTGAGTCTTCTTGCACTTTCTAGTGCTTCGATTGTGCCGTCACTTGCACATATCTCACGATCCCTTCCTGATATAATTTTCGGCACAGTTTCGCTGTCATCTGAATTTTAAAATGATCCAGTTTTGAGCCTTGAACCTGATCATCTGATGCTTTTGAATTCAAAGTTTTTTGCACGTAATCCGCAAAGCCGGAAAATACCGGCTCGGACAGATCCTGAATCTGAATATTTTTAAATTCAAATCGATCCAGAAAGGCATATAATGCACCCACTGTCATTAAATCTTTTAAATTCACATCAGCAGATTTCAATAAAAACTGATATTTACGCCGTTGTAATGCATTTAAATTTTCCCAACGCTCGGACAAAACCAGATGATGAAAACCAATCCGCGCATTTGAATTTAAAACACTGCGGACCTGCTCCAAGAATACAGGCACAGGGCTGTGATAAGCCGCATCTAGGCATAGCACCACATCAAAACGCTGGGAAAACAGCAATTCTTTTAAACGCAAAAATGACGCCTGATAAATGGCATTCAGTTCTGGCAAATGTTGCTGAATATTAGCCACACAGGCAGCCTGCAGCTCAACCCCGGCCAGATATTGCACCTGATAATGTTGCTGCCAGTGCAGCAAGCTGGCGCCCTGACCGCAGCCCAAATCCAGCAGTTTATCTTTTGAATTTAAATTTACAGTTTGCGCAAGGTGATCGGCCAGCATACGACAGGCAGCCGCATAATCCTGCTGACCGGCTTGCCAATACCCTAAATTGCTCCAGGGCAATTGCGCGTGATCGCCCAACACAGCGGCATCAATTGCATACTTGTGCTGGGGAAGATGCTGACGCAGTGCCTGAAGCCATTGCATGGATTAATAACCCAGTTGCGGAGCAACCTCAACCACAGGTTTTAAACCCTGAAATGGTAAAGGCGCACCAAAGATTTCTGCAATCTTCATCGCTGAGGTCACTGCCGATTCCAGAATCGGCAAACCGTCACATGACCATGAACCGCAGAAGAAGACCTTACGGTTGGCATCCAGATGACGTTGCTGCAATTCCTTATTCAGTGCCACCGTATTAGCATCGACGACTGCACGTGTCAGCATTACCGATTTGATCACTTTCTTCGGATCAATCTCGGTTACCGGACGCCAGGTCTGAAACACGGCCGACTTGCCAACCAAAGAAGGTTCAATCGAGTTAAGCCACACGGTAAATTGCTGACGAGTAAATTTACGGTCCATCATATAGCTGAGTACGGCCCAGTCTTTACGTTTTGGCGGCATTACGCTGGCATCGGTATGAATCACCAGTTCGCCTTGTTCGAATTTGAATTTCTTCAATAATTCAATTTCACTGGCGAATTGTACCGGATCCAGGAACTCCTCAATTTTGGTGGTCGGTGTCGCGACAATCACCCGGTCAAACAGTTTTGAATAACCGGCCGCATTTTCAACTTTGACCTGATCGCCCTGCTCTTGTACCAGTGTAATTGCTGAACCGTCTTCAATCTGAATGCCTTCAATCAGCTTATCGACCAACGCTGGTGTACCGCCTTGCAGACGCAGTAACGCATCGCCATCGGTTAATTGACGCAGAAAAATTAACAACGGTTTAGCTGGCCATTCACCAATGGTTTTCGGATTGCAGGTACAGATGGTATATAGCACCGGCATCACCGCACCGTGCCAGAACACTTCTTCAATCTCGTTACGATTGATAAATTCTGCCAGGCTGATGTCCTGATTTTTCGATTTAAAGAATTTGGTCAATGCAACTTTTAACTGCAACAGGCCTTTGACCAGACGCCAGCCATATTGTTGCAGGCCTTTCCGGTTATTGATGATCGGGATATTGCCAATTCGGCTACGCGATGTGGTCAGCCAGGTTTCAGTTTTATCTTCAAATAACCAGCTGCAGGCCATATAGGTCCGCACCGGATAAGTTTTAATGCCCAGATGTGTGGCTAGACTCAGGGTGTTTTTCCACAGATAGGGGTTCATCACACGTAAAGGTGCGTCAATCAGGCCCCCTTCAAATTCAAGGCTATGACTGTCCATGCCGCGACCTGGAAGTGCTTCAAAAATCGTGATGTGATGCCCTGCGTCCTGGAGAATTCTGGCTGTAGCCAGTCCGGCCATGCCACTACCAATTACTGCGATATCCAAACTGATCATCCGTCATTGAAAAACTACAGAAATTATGTACCATGCGCCAATCAAACAGGTTATTAAAATCTTCCAGAATATATGTTTTTCGTAAAGGCCTTTTTGTTCAATTTCACCTGCTTTTTATTCATTTTTCTGCCTTAGTTAAAATTCCATCAAATCTAAGATTTTATTCATATTTTTATCTAAAAACTTGAAAATTCGCTTTAAAAACAAATAATTTAATTAACCATTTTTATAATCCTTGGTTGACAAATACTTTTTAAATACCTATGATTCGCAGCATAAGAAAACCATAAATTCATCCGGTTCCATTCAGATGCGTTTATGCGAAAATTGTTTAAAACGACAAGAAACTACAGCGCCTTATAAAATAAAAGCCTCTGCGAAAGCAGAGGCTTCTTTGTTTTCAGGCCTAGTCAATCATGCAGCAGGGTATTGCGCTTACTTGATTGCCTCGCATAAGCCGCTTAAAAAGCATAGAGTGCAATTCCTCAATTCTCATTTTGTTCTCAAATAGAAATCAAATGGCATGATGTTTTTGTCTAGAATTCATAAATCTCTAAACTAAAAAAATAAAAAATCCAGCAACTTGTGCTGGATTTTTTGCTTCAAAGAACTAGGTTTGAATTAGATTTTACCCACCAGGTCGATTGATGGAGCAAGTGTTGCTTCACCTTCTTTCCATTTTGCCGGACAAACTTCACCTGGGTGCGCATGTACATATTGTGCAGCTTTCACTTTACGCAGAAGCTCTTGTGCATCACGGCCGATACCACCCGCGTTGATTTCAATGATCTGGATTTTACCTTCTGGATCAATCACGAAAGTACCACGATCTGCCAAACCCTCAGCTTCAATCAGTACTTCGAAGTTTTTAGACAAAGTCCAGGTTGGATCACCAATCAATGGATACTGGATTTTACCAATCACGTCAGAGGTATCATGCCAAGCTTTATGAGTGAAATGAGTATCGGTAGACACGCCATAGATTTCTACACCCATTTTCTGGAATTCAGCATACTGATCAGCAAGATCGCCTAATTCAGTTGGACAAACAAAGGTAAAATCTGCAGGATAGAAAAACACCACTGACCATTTACCTTTCAGGTCTTGCTCAGAAACTTCGATGAACTGACCATTGTGGTAAGCAGTTGCATTGAATGGTTTGATTTCAGTATTGATTAAACTCATGAGATATTTCCTCTAGCTTATTTCTGGGATTGCTTATCTTGTGAAGCTAGAATACGAAAAATTTCAAAATAGGTAAAACCGCAAGTTTTTATAAAAATGATCGCTTTTTTAGATCATCAGTTTCTATCAGTATTGTTCATCTTATTTGTTTTCTCGATGTAGAGCTGTTCTGATCAAAATAAAGCCATGCTTTAACACTTCTTAATATTTTAATAAATCATGGGCTTATACAAACTTAATACCAATCTTCAAGACATAAAAAACCCACCGTATTCAGGTGGGTTTTAATGATGATTTACCTTTTTGACCTACATCTCAAAATGGTAAGTCATCATCTAGATCTGCTGCAGGTGCTGCTGTTGGAGCAGGTGCAGATTTTGGCGCAAAACCACTCGGGTTATTGTTGCCATAACCGCCGCCCTGGTTGTTGTTAAAACCGCCTTGCTGTGGTGCTGAACCATAACCTGATTGCGGGTTATTGCCATAACCGCCCTGGTTGTTGTTCGCCTGATTATTGTTATTAAAGCGTGGCTGGTTAAAGCTGCTCTCGCCCTGATCATTTTGAGGACGGCTAGAGTCTAGCATCTGCATTTGCTCACCACGGATTTCTGTCGTATAGCGTTCCTGACCATTCTGGTCAGTCCACTGACGGGTACGTAATGAACCTTCAATATATACTTTTGAGCCTTTACGAAGATATTGCTGCGCAATTTCACCTAAACGGTTATGCAACACGATACGGTGCCATTCCGTTTGTTCTTTACGTTCACCGGTACTTTTATCTGTCCACGAATCGCTGGTTGCGATCGAGAATTGAGTGAGAGAGCCACCATTTGCAAAAGTTTTGGTTTCCGGATCTTTACCCAAAGTACCCACTAAAATAACTTTATTTACACCACGCATTTGCCGTTTACTTCCTATATATTTCTGTATTTTACTTTATAAGAGTTATGCTTAAATGGCTACCTCTTTACCCAACAAGTGCGTTAATTGTTGTCGCGAAGCATCATCAATCTGCTGTTTATCGACTTTTACATAGGCAACTTGCTGTTCAGACATCACCACGACCTCTTCAATACCACGAATCGCCAAAAGCTGAGAAGTCCATTCGTCAGTTTGTCTGCTTTCCGGCAAACGCAACACCAACGATGACAGATAGCGTGGCTGAGCCAGGCCAAAACTCATCAGCAGCCAGATTATTGCGATCCCTGTCAGGATACTCCAGCCCATCGAGGTATTGTTCAGCAGTAATAATTGTCCGCCAATCATACCGCCAAAGAACGCCCCTAAAAACTGGCTGCTGGCATTCACGCCCATTGCCGTCGCTTTGGACTGGATCGGTGCTGCTTTCGACAACCAGGACGGCAACAGAGCTTCCATCACATTAAAGGCAATGAAGAACAACCCTAAACCAATCAGCAAGACATATTTGGATTCAAAACCAAATGCCATTACCATTAGACCCAGAATAATGCCAGTAATAGCCACCAGAAAAATCGCGCGCATTTTGTGATATTTTTCTGCCAGGATAATACTTGGAAAGGCAAAAAACAGGCTCAGCACCAATAGCGGCAAATACACCCAACCATGACTAGAAAGAGGTAGATCCGCAAATTCGATCAGCTGTGAAGGCACATAGATAAACATGGCGGTGAGCAATAAATGCAGGGTAAAGACGGAGACATGCAGACGATTCAGATCCCCGATTTTGATTACCTGTTTCAACTGTGCCAGATAGCCCTGCTGAAAGTTTTTATGATGCCGCGTGACTTTAGGTACCATCAACAGCATGGCAATCGCCGCCAGGCCCATCACCGTGGTGACCCAGAACAACCCAGAGATACCCACCAGACCCGTCAGCCAAGGCCCCAGACTAAAGGCCACCACAAAAGACAGACCAATACTCATGCCCATCATCGCCATGGCTTTCATCCGGTTTTCTTCACGGGTAACGTCTGCCAGTAGTGCCATCACCACAGCGGATACCGCACCGCCACCGGCGATCGCCCGGCCGATAATCACGCCATAAATGGTGTCCGACATGGCCGCAATCGCACCACCCAGCGCAAATAATAACAGTCCCAAAACCACCAGTGGCTTACGGCTATAACGGTCCGCAATCAAGCTGAATGGAATCTGTAACAGTGCCTGGGTCAGACCATAGACCCCGACCGCCAAACCGATCAGTGCAGGCGTTGCATATTGATATGCCTGCCCTGCCACAGAAAACACCGGGATAATCATAAACAACCCCAGCATGCGCAGTGCAAAAATACTGCTCAGGGCAAAGGTTGAACGACGTTCTAAAGCATTCATCATAAATTATGGCGATTGGGTTAATTAATCTGGAGCCCAGATTATAGGACATTCAGCTCATTAATAAGACATGAATTTTATTTGAAATAAAGATGATGTCGATCTAAAAACAAAAAGCGCAGCCGGAGCTACGCTTTTTGTTCAGGAACAGCGCTTTATTTGTCTAAAGCCGCCTGACGTTTTTTGTATTGAATCGAGGCGAATACTGCCCAGACAATAAAGGCTACACCGATCAGACCGGTCACCACTTCTGGTACATGCAGACCGGTTCCGCTGGCAATCATGATAAAGGCCAGTGCACCGATGGCATAATGCGCACCATGTTCCAGGTAAATATAGGCATCCAATGTGCCCTGCTCAACCAGATAAATCGTCATTGAACGGACAAAGATCGCACCAATTGCCAGACCGAGCATGATGATGACCACGTCTGAGGTAATCGCAAAGGCACCGATCACGCCATCAAAACTGAACGAGGCATCCAGGACTTCTAGATAGAGGAAACCACCAATACCGGCTTTCACTACACCCGTCGGTACGCCATTTTCATCATGACGAATGGCATTGCCTTCTTCATCGACTTCCGGTTCACCACCGAGCATATGGCTCAGGACCTGCACACCGATATAAATCACGATGCCCCAGATTCCGGCCATAGTCACTGCCAGACGCTTGGCTTCATCGACATTGGCTGCCATGATTAACAAAGCCACCAGTGCGATAAATACCGACATCGCCGGCACATTGGCCAGATTGGACAGACGGCGTTCTACGCGTCTAAACCAGTGCGTATCTTTTTCTTCATCCAGGAAGAAGTTCAGGAATACCATCAACAGGAAAGCACCACCAAAAGCAGCAATTTCAGGATGATGTGCCATTAAACGTGCTGAATATTCTTTCGGATCATTCAGGGCCAGACGTACCACTTCCATAAAGCCCAGGTCTGCAGTCACTGCAACAATGACCACCGGGAAGATCAAACGCATCCCAAAAACTGCAATCAGAATACCGACTGTCAGGAACAGCATTTTCCAGAAATGATCCCAACCCCGTAGGACTGAGGCATTAACAACCGCGTTATCAAAGGACAACGACACTTCCATAATCGCTAAAATAGCAGTAATGGTCAGCGCTGTGAGCATGGTTTGCAGGCCTGCGTCCGGACCATGGGTATAACCCCAATACGCAGATAAACCAAGACACACGATCGAAAATGCAATCGAGAAACCAAAATGTTTCAACATACACAACGACCTTGGATAAATTAAATAAATGTATGGCTGCGAGAGAGCAGCAATACGAATAGGAAAAGTTAAGCTAATTATGAAACTTTTAGCGCATAAACCAAAGCACTTCCTGAGCTGTTTTATCTTATTTTCTGTTTTTAAAATTTGCCGATCTTTTAAACAGCCCGATCTTTGCTATAGTGCCGCATGGTTTAACTTGAACTGCGAAGGATTTTCAGCATGAGTTTTTCACAAGAGGTATGGCAACGTAATCTCGGACTTTATCAGAAGACCCTGGCCCTGCCCTTTAATCAGCAACTGGCGCAAGGTACTTTAAGCCGTGAAGCCTTTAGTCATTATGTGATTCAGGATGCGCATTATTTACTGGCCTATGGCCGTGCACTGGCCGTATGTGCCGCCAAGGCTTTTGAAGCGGACGATGTGATCCAGTTTGCCGAGGCAGCCAAAATAGCGATTGTGGTGGAACGTAGCCTGCATGATGGCTTTATGCAAGATTTTGGCATTAGCAAAGAGCAGTTTGAAAATACCCCGCTGACTCTGGCGTGTCATCACTATACCTCTTATCTGACTTCGACCACCTGGTCAGAAAGCTACCCGGTGGTGCTGGCCTCGTTGCTGCCTTGTTTCTGGATTTATGCCGAAGTTGGTAACGATATTGTCGACAACTCTGCGCCGAATAGTCCGTATCAGGCTTGGGTGGACACCTATTCAGGAGAAGAGTTCCACACTGCGGTGCGGAATGTGATTGCGACCGTTGACCGTGTTGCGGCGCGTGTTGATGCCGATACACTAGAAAAAATGCATGCAGCTTATACGCATGCGGCCCGTCTGGAATGGTTGTTCTGGGACAGTGCCTTTGAGCAACGCCAGTGGCCTGGTCTGGATGAATAAGACGGACGAATAAAAAAAGCCCTGTTTACGACAGGGCTTTTTGGTTATAGCCGTTCAAAAAAATTTCTGCTGTCATAAACCGATCATAAAAACGGCTTAGTCTGAAAAAAACAAGGATAGAACGGGCCGGTACGCTAGACCTAGCTATAAGCCCAAAATTGCCGCACAATAATTGAGAATAATTATCAATTAATAAAATCAATCCCGGAAAGAGGCAGATGATATGGACACTTTAGGCACCGAAGCGATTCGGGCTTTTTTTACCCTGCAATGTTGCTGGTTCAACAATGAAGAAATCTATCTGGAACAAGGCTGTCTAGATTGTGGTTCGGCAGCGACTTATCTGATTTACCACACCAACACGTATATCCAGAAACATCTACTGAAATTTATTGAAAAGTATCGCTGTCATCAGGCACGCCGTAACGATTTGCTCGACCTGGATTTTTTCCAAAAAGACTATGAGGACTTTTTGCATATTCTGGAAAATGAAGTGAATTTTTATGCACGTCTGCATCATGATGTGCCACGTGACCGCTGCTTTGAAGAGATTGAATCTATCTTTGAACGCCGCTATGCAGCGGCTTGTTAAGTATTTACCTTGTACATGATGATTGTGAATATTTAAATGATCTGCTGTTGTGTTTCTTAATGTTGTGATGAATTGACCAATCACCGACATAACTTGACGTTTAAAATACTTTTTTTTGCACTTGAACATTTTTCATCCGGTATCATATAAGGGTTTTTGATGAATATTCTAGGATCCTTGCATGAGCCAAAGCCACATCCGTATTCGAGGCGCACGTACCCATAACCTGAAAAATGTGAACCTTGATATACCACGCGACAAGTTTGTGGTGATTACGGGACTGTCTGGTTCAGGTAAGTCCTCGCTTGCCTTTGATACCTTATATGCCGAAGGTCAGCGCCGTTATGTGGAATCGCTGTCTGCCTATGCCCGCCAGTTCCTCTCCCAAATGGAAAAACCGGAAGTCGATTCGATTGAGGGCTTGAGTCCAGCCATCGCCATCGAGCAGAAATCGACCAGTCATAACCCACGCTCTACCGTGGGAACCATTACCGAAATTTACGACTATTTACGTTTACTGTATGCACGTGTCGGTACACCGTTCTGTCCGGAACATGACCTGCCGATGGTGGCACAAACAGTCACTGAAATGGTTGATGCAGTCAAAGCACTGGAAGAAGGCACTGCGCTGTTATTGTTAGCACCGGTCGTGCGCGAACGTAAGGGCGAATATACAGCGCTGTTTGAACAGCTACAAAGTCAGGGTTTTGTCCGCGCCCGAGTGGATGGCGAGATCATGGAAATTGATCCACCACCTGAGCTGGATAAAAAGAAAAAACATACCATTGAAGTGGTGGTCGACCGCTTTAAGGTTCGTGATGATCTGGGTAACCGTATTGCAGAAAGTTTTGAAACCGCGCTACGTCTCGGTGGTGATATCGCGATTTTATCCTGGATGAAGGGCGAGCATAACGATCGTGTGTTTTCAGCCAAACACTCCTGCCCGGAATGTGACCGTGCAGTGGCTGAACTGGAACCACGCCTGTTTTCATTCAACAATCCTTTTGGTGCCTGTCCGGTCTGTGATGGTCTAGGGACCCGCAGCCATTTCAGTGCCGACAAACTGATTCCTAATCCTGAGGTCAGCGTTAGCCAAGGCGCGATTCGTGGTTGGGACCGTCAGCGTCCTTACTATTACAGCATGATCCAGAAAGTCGCCGAGCATTTCGGTTTTTCGCTAGAAACGCCGTGGAATGAACTGGATGCCGATACCAAGAAAAAATTTCTGTACGGCACCGGCAAAGAAAAAATTGATCTGAGCTATATCGATGAGCGTGGTCGTCGCCATAATCGGGTCATTCCTTTTGAAGGAATTTTGCCGCATCTGGAACGTCGTTATCGTGAAACTGAAAGTAATTATGTCCGTGATGATCTGGCGCAATATTTATCCAATGCTGCCTGTGATGCCTGTGATGGTTCACGTCTAAATGAAATTTCGCGTAATGTGAAAATTCTGGACAAGACCATTGCCGATATTACCCGTATGTCGATTGGCGATGCTGAAAGCTATTATCAAGACATTCATCTGGAAGGTGCCCGTGGAGAAATTGCCGACAAGATTTTCAAGGAAATCCGTGAACGTCTGCACTTTCTGGTTTCGGTCGGCCTGAATTATCTCAGCCTGTCCCGTTCTGCCGAAACTTTATCTGGTGGTGAAGCGCAGCGAATCCGTCTGGCCTCACAGATCGGTGCCGGTTTGATGGGCGTCATGTATGTGCTGGATGAGCCGTCAATTGGTCTGCATCAGCGTGATAACGACCGTCTGCTGCAAACCCTGATCCGTCTGCGTGATCTGGGCAATACCGTGCTGGTGGTCGAGCATGATGAAGATGCGATTCGTGCCGCCGATCATATTATTGATATCGGTCCGGGTGCCGGTGTGCATGGTGGGCATGTGATTGCCGAAGGAACGTATGATGAAATTCTGGCCAATCCGGACTCGCTGACCGGAAAATATTTATCCGGAAAATTAAAAATTGAAGTGCCGAAAAAACGTATTCAACCGCCTAAGCCTAAAGAACAGATCAAGCTAATGGGAGCATCCGGGCATAACCTGAAAAAAGTCGATCTGACCATTCCTTTAGGTATTATGACCTGTGTTACCGGGGTGTCCGGTTCAGGTAAATCGACCTTGATTAACCGGACTTTGTTACCTTTGGCGGCGACCCAGCTCAATGGTGCCACCACTTTAACTTCGGAAAAGTTTGAATCGATTGATGGTTTACAGTTCCTCGACAAAGTGGTGGATATTGACCAGAGTCCGATTGGACGTACCCCGCGTTCCAATCCGGCGACTTATACCGGCCTATTTACCCCGATTCGTGAACTGTTTTCACAGACGCAAGAAGCCAAGGCACGCGGTTATGCTGCCGGTCGTTTCTCGTTTAACGTGAAAGGTGGCCGCTGTGAAGCCTGTGAAGGTGATGGCATGATCAAGGTAGCGATGCACTTCCTACCGGATATGTATGTGCCATGTGATGCCTGTCATGGCAAACGCTATAATCGTGAAACGCTGGAAGTAAACTATAAGGGCAAGAATATTTCCGATGTCTTGCAGATGACCGTTGAAGATGCCATGCATTTCTTCGATGCGATTCCGGTGATTCACCGTCGTCTGGAAACATTACATCAGGTCGGTTTGGGCTATATACGTCTGGGTCAGTCTGCGACCACTCTTTCTGGTGGTGAAGCACAGCGTGTCAAACTGGCACGTGAACTGGCCAAACGCGATACTGGTCAAACCCTATATATTCTGGATGAACCGACCACGGGTCTGCATTTCCATGATATTGCCAAACTGCTGGATATCCTGCATCAGCTCCGTGACAAGGGTAATACCATCGTGGTGATTGAGCATAATCTGGACGTAATTAAAACTGCCGACTGGGTGGTGGATTTAGGCCCTGAAGGTGGTTCGGGTGGTGGTATGATTGTTGCGGAAGGTACGCCTGAACAGGTCGTGAAAGTCAAAGCTTCACATACGGGTAAATTCTTGAAGCCGTTGTTGAAATAAAAATCTCCTCCTAGCCTCCTCTTTGATAAAGAGGAGGCATTCCCTCCTTTCGCAAAGGAGGGTTAGGGTGGATTAAAAAAATAAATCTATTCTTAAATTTGTTTGAGGGGGAACAAAATGCGATTTTCTGAAAGATATGGTTATAAGCCCATACGTGACATTATTCAAAAAGAAAGTATAGATGATGCTTTAAAAAATGGTTTGTGGAGTGTTTTTCATAGCTATATTTGGAATCGGATTGAACATGGACATAATCAAAGCTCTTTTACCCGTAATTCAAATATATACTCGTTAGTAGAATCTTATTGGCTTAATCTTTTTAAAAACCCTACAGATACCATCCCTCAATGGACATCTGATTCTTTAAAAATAATTAGAGATTACTTTTTTAATTGTGCATGGCACGAAATTTATAGCTTGATTGAAGAAACAATTGAGCACTACCCCTATCAAAGAGTAAGTGTTAGCGGCAGTGTAAAAATGACCCCCTAATGGCATTTAAAAACTGACCCCCTTGGTTAATATAGCGGTCATTTTGGACTGCTCAACATGTTAACTTTGGAGCAAGCAGTGACAATCCAAATACTTCATCAGCAAGGTAAATCTATTAAAGCTATTACTCGTGAACTGGGGGTGTCCAGAAATACCGTACGTAAATATTTACGGCAAAACACCACACCTCAGTATCAGCGTATACAGCCTAGAATAAGTATCCTTGACCCATATAAACCCTATTTACTCCAACGTGTAAACGCAGCTCATCCTGAATGGATTCCTGCTGTTGTGCTCTACCAGGAAATTTTAGGGTTGGGATATCCAGGAAAGATCAGGATCTTGAGGGAATATCTTGCAACATTAAAACCAGTTGCTAAACCGGAACCGATCATTCGTTTTGAAACCCAACCTGGCCAACAAATGCAGGTGGATTTCACCACGATTCGACGCAACAACACGACTTTGAAAGCGTTTGTCGCAACATTAGGGTATTCCAGAGCGACTTTCGTGAAATTTTATGATCATGAACGTACCGATGCATGGATCGATGGTCTAGAAAATGCATTTCAGTTTTTTGCAGGAGTACCTCAAGAAATCCTGTTTGATAACGCTAAAACGATCATGATTGAACGGGATGCCTATCAGGAGGGGCAGCATAAATGGAACCCCAAACTGCTCGACTGCGCCAAGAAATACAGCTTTCGTCCTCGCGTATGTAAGCCCTACCGTGCACAGACCAAAGGCAAAGTTGAACGCTTTAATGGATACCTCAAATCAAGCTTTATTGTGCCATTGAAAGCAAGCCTGAAGACTTCGGGTTTACTGTTAGATGTTGATGTCGCCAATGCCCACATTGGCCGGTGGCTGCATGAAACCGCCAATCAGCGGTTTCATGCCACCACGCAAGAAAAACCGGCTGTTCGACTGCAACAAGAGCAGCAAAAATTTACGCCATTACCGCAATCAGATACAGGTTCCAGCACTGTACCTGTTGCAGCAGCACAGCATGTCATGCCCTACGAGAGTTTGCAGCATCCCTTATCGGTATATGACCAGTTGCTGGGAGTTTCCTGATGAATCTGCAATACGACCGTATAGAGCAGCTTTGCCAAAAGCTCAATCTGCCTGCCATCGCATCACAATGGTCACATCATGCACAACAAACATTAGGTCAGGATGGAAGTTATGCCGACTTTGTTGAAGCGATCTTGACGCATGAATATGCTGCCAGGCAACAGCGCAGTCAGCAGGTACTGATGAAACTCTCAGGCCTGCCTCAAGTCAAAACCCTGGAAGACTATGATTTTAATTATGCCCTAGGGGCCCCTAAATCACAGGTGATTGAACTGTTCAATCTGAGCTTTATTGCTAGAGCAGAAAATGTGGTGTTTCTGGGGGCTAGCGGAGTAGGAAAAACGCACTTATCTATGGCATTAGGCTATAAGGCCATCATGAACAACATTAAGATCAAGTTCATTACCGCAGCGGATTTAATGCTGCAACTGAGTACAGCCTATCAGCAAGGTAAATTGAAAACCTATATGCAGCGTGCGGTACTGGGACCAAAGTTACTGATTATCGATGAAATTGGTTATTTACCATTTGGACGTGAAGAAGCGAATCTGTTCTTTAACGTGATTGCCAAGCGTTATGAAAAAGGCAGTACGATATTGACGAGTAACTTACCCTTTAGCCAATGGTCTAAGTCATTTGCGGATGATGTCACGTTGACCGCTGCGATGTTAGATCGGCTATTACATCACTGTCATGTGGTACAGATATCGGGTGAGAGTTATCGTTTGAAGGATAAAAAAAGAATTGGGATTCAGCCGCAGGTTGAAACTTAATACGAGATCAAAGGGGTCAATTTTACTTTGCCATTTGTAAGGTAAAAGGGGTCAATTTTAGAATGCCGTTGACA
>NZ_JBLVOM010000056.1:0-9752 GCF_053543775.1 Acinetobacter endophylla
GGTGCGATCTTTCTTATTCTTGTTGTTTGGAACATCCTGTTCTCTATGGCTTCATCATAGGAAAATTCACCTATCCTGGACAGCCGCAAAGGGCCGAGTTTCATGTACGCCAGGGCGTACAAAATAGCCTAAATTTTATCCACAGCGATTGGGGATAGTTTGAGATTCAGAAAGCTGATGAAATGGGCACTCCTTCCTTAATTGATCATTTATTAACCAATTTTCTTGGCAAAATGTTACAGATTCGCCTAAAAACTCACCAACTTATTACAAAAGCCGTTTTTTTGCCTTTTCTTGGTTATGACGAAATTTTTAAGTGATTGATATTTATGTTAATATACAAGTGTACTTCGTATAACCGCCATTATGTTAAATAGATAGCAGTTGGGAGATTATTTATTCTTTCAATAGACAAAAACTTGCGGAATTTTTCTTAATTTGTAATCCTTGCGGCCAAGGGTGTCTAGCGTAGCTAAGACAGGTATTCGTTATAGTCGGGCCGCTATAATACGGATGACGAGTGCCTGTATGTTTAACCTAAATATCTTTAACAAGACCTCTAGCGAAGTATTAACCATCAAAAATAATCTTGAGCTGAATTCTGAGAATCAACTGATAACTAAGTATAAGACTTCTACTTCTGAAGATTATAAAAAAGCAATTATTTTGATCTTTAAAGAACGTGGCTATACCAGGTTAGAAATAGGTCAGCTATTTAGTAGTTAACTCTAAGACTTTAATTGATGCCTTGCCCAGTCTGCAAGGAGATGTATTGCTTGTCTAACTTCATCTGATAGCAAATGTCCAGCATTGATCCTTATACAATTGTTATAGCGATTGCCTGCACCAAAAACCAATCCCGGCACAATATTAATCTCTTGCTGCTGAGCGAAGCAGTACATTTCCCAACTATCTATTTGTTGTGGAAACTGGAGCCATAAAATATATCCTCCTTGAGGATTGGTTAACCCAAAAGAAATATCTTTAAAAGCTTCTGCGATGAAGTATCGATATTCTTCTACCTGCGCCCATAGCCTCGGGCGTAAATTATTTAAATGTTGTCTATATGCGCGACTATAAATTAAGTCTGCCAATCCAAGTTGTAATGGAGTATTTACATTGATGTTCTGTGTTATCAATTTAGCATGCAGATTTATGAGTCTTGAAGGAGTACAGAACCAACCGATTCGATAGGCGGGTGAAACTGTTTTAGAAATAGATCCACAATATATGACGTATCCATCTTCATCCCAGTATTTGATAGGCAAAGGTCGTAGATTATCAAAACAACATTCAGCATAAATATCATCTTCGATAACATAGCATTGATATTTAGCAGCCAATTGTGCAATTTTTTCTTTATCTTTGTTTGTTAAGCAAAACCCCAAAGGATTTTGATAGTTAGCTGTTAATAGGCAGACTTTTGCTCCCGAATGTTGCATTGCTTGTTCTAATCGCTCTAAGTCAAATCCCTCTGTATGTGCAGGAACTTCAACAATTTTCCGCTTAAGCAAGGCTAATAATTGCAACTGACCGTTATAACATGGAGTCGGGACAATAATACTGTCGCCTACTTGAGTTAGCTGTTGAACTATTACTGATAGTGCAGGCATACATCCATTACTAATGTAAATACTCTCTGGAAGGATATAGAAACCATCTTCTGCCCAATGAGCGGATAGAGCTTCGCGTAAAAGAATGTGGCCTTGTCGATCACTATAGAGAAAATCTTCAGCTTTACTATTTTTAATTGCCCGTAGCATTGACTGCTTTAAAAAAGTAACCGGAATTAAGTCAGGAGAAAGTTGAATTGAGCCTAATTGAGCTAGTTTTTTCTTAGTTGCTGCTTCTTGGATCTGAATTTGTAGATCTAAATGAGAAACCTCGTGTATACCTGGAACAAAATCAGAATGGTGAGGTAAAGCTAAATTAGAGAGTGTTTCTAATCCATTAATATTCTGAACAAAGTATCCCGATTTGTTGACCACATAGATAAAGCCTTGGGCCTCTAATAGATCATAACAAGATTTTGCCGTATTAATACTGACCTTATGTTGTTTAGAAAATTGACGTAAAGACAACATTTTTTGTCCAGATTCTAACTCTTGACCTTTGATTTTATTAATTAATTGATTTGCTAAGATCTGATATTGAAACATTGTCAATCTGTACCTGTTTTTTAAATTTATCTGCATCTGTATCCATTAAAGTAACAGATATATTCTGTTTTCAGGTACAAACGGATACTCATTATGAAAATTATTTTGATGCTCTTAACATTAGGAGGATTAACTGCTTGTAAACTAGAACAAGTTTCTCAACAAGTTCAACAGCAACAAGATGTATGTGAGGGAGTTATCACATCATTTCTTAAAGCACAAAGTTTAGAAAATTATCAGCTTTTAGGTATAAAAGCTTTATCAGATCTCCCTAAAAAATATAGTTATCAGTATCGCTTTGAAGGCGATCTTCATTTTATAAATATTCCTAAAAGACCAAATTTAAACTTTCAATGTGGTGAGAATTTTGATCAAAAAATTGAAGTAAAATTAGTAGATGGTGAAAAAAAAATATTGATTGGAGAAATGAATATTTTAAAGGCTCAGATAGTGAAAGAAATTATAGCCTATCGAAATTTATGAAAATTTAGTATTCCTAAAATTAACATAATACACCTTATACGAAATGCTTGATATTTATCTTTAAATATCATTATATTAAAGCAAGCCGTTCTGGAATATAGGGCACCAGAGCGGCTTTTTATTGATTATTCATGTTCCACTCCTAATTTTTAATCAATGTTCCACGGTTTTATTCAGTTTTAATAAACATCATCCGGTTTTTTGAGGAGTCATTATTTCATTGCTGGCAATGAAATTGGCTCATCAAAAAATTGGAGTCCTGGTTAACCATACGGAAGGAAAAAACGGCTCAGGAAGCCTCTCTTTTTAGGTTCTGGCTCAACATGTTCTGGAACAGGGATACGTTTGTTCTCTGGAGTAGTCAATCCGTCCTCTTTAACCTGCTTTAACTGAATATTTGTTGCCATATCAGTTGGTTTTGGCGAAATATTACTTTCAATATTCTCTTTATTAGGTTCACTAATAGCTTTAGATGGCTTCATTTCAATTAGTGTAAGAAGCGTATCGATACGAGCATTAGCTTTAGCCTCTCTATCTTCTGCTTTTTCTAATTGTTTCTTTAAAAAGTCGATCTGATTTTTCAACTCTACTACTGTTTTATCAGTGTATTCGGGTGTATCCAGATTCTGTATTAGAGACGTATCAATACGTTTTGACTGTTTTCCAGAAAACGGTTCACCATATACACGCAATAATTCTGAAAAGTCTATAAAGCCATCATGATCACGGCTTAATACCCCATTTTTTATATCTTTATAAAGTGTCGCTCTAGATTTTTTATACAGTGTGGCAGCATCACTAACACTGTATTTTGTACTTGTTTTCATAGTGTATTACTGTGTATTTAAGATACGTATTGAAGAATACAATAAGTGTATTCTTCAATACACTCAAGATTTGAAGCCTAAGTTCCGTAAGTAAGGTAAAAACTGCTTCTGTTGTTTTGGATCTCTAAGTTTTTCCTTGATTTTTGAAGCTAATATTTCATAGCTCTCGCCCTCACGTGCTAGATGAGAAAGTTCATGTAGACGTGATAGTTGATTACCAAACATGTTTATCTGAGCATCTGTTAACTTATAGAACTCTTTCGGTATGTCTGTACTTTCCTGACCAATACTTTTTGTTTTTTCTTTAAAAGAAAAAGTAATGTGAGTAACTTTACGACCTGTTTTTTTCTGCTCATACGTCACACGTAAAGGGCTGTATTCATTTATTTGATCTACAGCAGTATCAATTACCCTTTTTTTAAAATCAGCAAATAACGGATACTTTTTACCTAGTTCCAGCATGGTTCGTAGATTATCAACAGAGATTTCACGCTTACCTATTTGTCTGTATTGCACCAGTAACTCATAGATACGGATACCGTACCCACTGTTGATACCCGCGATATCAGATAGAGCATATTTCGTAAATTCTCTACTTAGGTTAGATATAAAAGGCAAAATTGGTTTTGAAAAGCGAATACCAATGACACTTTGACTATCTAAAAACTGAACCTCTTGTACCCATCTCATTTTGATAGATTTATCGTCTACAGAGAGGTTGATAGACCTTTCATAAAGTCTATTAATCCCTTCTTTTAAATCTCTATAGGCTGTTTTCTCGTGTACTCCTAGGAGCTGTAATTCATTAACACTCACTGGGTATAACTCATCATCTGTGATGGGTTGATTCTTTGGAATACGTGAAATGGCTGCCAAGACAATACGTTGCTCTACGGCACTTAATTGATATGAAGCTTCTATAACTTGATTTGATTTTACAACTTGATTCTTATCCAAAATAAAACCATTTAATTTTTAATATATGACAAATATATACTTGTCATAGTTAGTAGTCAATCCGTCATAGTTAAGTAGTCAATCCGTCATAGTTAGTAGTCAATCCGTCATAGTTAGTAGTCAATCCGTCATATTTAAATACTGAAACCATTGCTACTAAAGGCATACAGAGGGCTGAAAAGATTTAAAAGATTTAAAAATAATTAAAAAAGGGAATTTGAAAAATTGCCCTTGGTTTTCGCTTCGCTCAAACTCTATTGAATCTCGCTTTCGCTCGATTCGTCGGGGCAATTTTTGGTTCATATTTTCGTGAATTTGAGGAAAAGCAAAAGCAAGATCAAAAGCAACTCGGAATTCGCTTCGCTCATGAGCTTTTTTTCTCGCTACGCTCGGTTTAGGGATTAAACTTGGAAAGTTCGCACCCATTCGGGATGCTCTGATATGCAGGTGATTGATGGATAGGGAGCTTGTAATCAGGGAAAGGAAAGGGCAAATTTTCTCAGTTCGCTCGTAGACACTCGCTCTGTTTATCGACTCATGCCACGAGATTTCATTTTAGGCGCATGTTGCTGTGCTTTGAGCTGTTGTTCTTGTCTGAGTTTCATTTGTTGTTCTGCTTTGATCTCATTCACACATTTCTTAATAACTTGATAGGTTGAGTATAGAGTTTGGTATTGCTTGGCTTTGGCCGGATGTTGTTGTTGGTACTGCTTCCAGGCATGTTCTTTGAACTTTTCATTTTCCAATAAATCCTTCACACCATGTTTTTTCTGGTGTTCATGCTGACCTTTTAGCTTTTTGTGTTCCTGATAAATCTCGTCACGTTGGGCTTCCCAGGCTTTTTTTCCAAACAGTAAGGGTTTGTTCTGGGTTAATTCGTTGTGTTGATCGACCAGGCTTTGCAATTTGTCATAACTTTGCTTGAGTCGGCTCTTCACGATGTCCTGGGCGAGCTGCTGATTGAACTCGTTTTCATGTTTTTGCATCTTGCCGAAGGTATTTTCGGCCTTTTTAAAAACATCCTGCATAAATTCTAGGTCTAGATTCGCGTCTTTTGCGCTGATTTCGCGATTTAGCACTTTGCCAAGGGTTTCCCTCTGTTTTTCCTCAAACAGGGCTTTTTCGTCAATTGGTGGCGTTTTAGCGCTATGTTTGATCTGAATCTGCTGTTCAGTTTTCAGTGTGCTGAGTTTGATCTCATTTTCAGCAATCAGCAGATCCATATTTTTGCCGTATTGCAGCTGAGCCTGATTTCTCTGTTTGATTTGATCATTGCTGCGGCTGATTTCGGTCTCAATCCCTTTTCGACGTAGTTCGGTGACTTTCGGTCCTTCGTGCAGGGTCGCTTCCAGGCCATTCTCTTGGTCTTTGTAGCTGCGGTGGTCGACTCGGGCGGTGTATCCGGCTAGATCCAGGTGCATATTGCAGATATCGGCAAAGTGTTCGCGCCAGTGTTCAATTTCTCCACTGTGTTTCTGATCCAGTTCCCGGGTTTTCTCAGTAAAACCTTCCGGAGTGAGCTTACGTGTGCTCATCAGGATATGGGCGTGATAATTGCGTTCATCACTGCCGGATCCAGTATGCGGTGCATGGATACAGGCATCGACGGCCACCTGATGTCTGTCCACGATACTGGCGCATAGTTCTTCGAGCATGGCCAGACGTTGTTCCTGGTTCAACTCACTTGGAAAGGCAATTTCAAATTCCCGGGCGACTGTCGAGTTTTTTCGGGTTTCTCGTTGTTCCACTTCGTTCCAGAGTTTTCCCCGGTTTTTTAAATGCTCTGGTGCGCCTTCGGGTAAATAAATCTCTTTGTGTTCTACCCCAGTTTTTCGGCTGTAATCATGTTCTCGGCCTTCACGTTCACAATAGATCTTTTCACCGGCCCGATAGGCGATTGCAGCAGTGGCGGAACGCCCTGCAGATCGTGCTACGGTTTTGACTGAAAAGTGGTAAATCGCCATGCCTATTTTTCGCTTTTAAATTTTCACATAGTGAAATACAACCGTGCATACGGTTGTCGGGGTATTGGGGGAGACCCCAATCGGACTTGCAAACGAAGTTTGCATAAGTGCGCTCTTAGAGGAAAACATTACTATACATATAGCACCTTGAATGCAGATTCAAGTGCGCTTATGTTAGGGATGGTTTCCCAAGATGATGGTATTGGATTAATGAGCGTTACTGAAACACTAGACAGCAAAATCAAAGCACAGGAAGAAAAGCTAAAGCAGTTAAAGGCTCAAAGACAGGCAGCACTAGCAAGAGAACGTGCTAAAGAGAAAGAACAGGCAAGAAAGAACGATACCAGACGTAAGATTTTAATCGGATCCTGCATGTTAAAAATTACCGAAGATGATGAACAGGCTAGAGCCAAATTAATTACACAAATGGATAAGTATTTAACAGACGAACGTGATCGAAAATTGTTTAATTTACCCCTTCAATAGAAATTAATTCACCTGAAATAACGCATCAATAGGAATGTAATATGAGACTTCTGATTGCTTTGCTTTTTCCCTGGCTGCTATTTTTTACTATTGGCAGACCATTCGCAGGAATGATGTGTTTATTTCTTCAGATTACGATTCTAGGTTGGATCCCAGCTGCGATCTGGGCGGTCTATGCTTTGTCGGAATACAAGACTGATCAGAAAATTAAAAGAACAATTCGCTCATCATAAATAGTGTAATTGTGTGATTTTTAGATCTGATTGATTTTGTGATTTCCATCACACTTACCCATAAGTGAATGATCAGATTGTGAAGATTATTTGAGCAATAAGTGATCTAATAAGTCTTATAACAATAATTATAAAACTCCAGAGGTAAAGAAATTAATCCTCTAATTCTTAGTTAGAAAAATAATTAAAACAAGAATTAGAGGATTTCATTTTTTATCGAGTTCACTCTATTTTTTGCCATAAAGCTCCTATCCAATATGGGTATGGGGCTATTTTTTTGACTTCGTATAAGAGATTTTATGTTAAACACCACATTAAAAGAGGTGTTTAAAAATTGAAGGCCAGTCAAAGGTAGGCCTTTAATTTTTATTATAATTTTATTCTAAATTTAGAATATTCAGCAGCCTGAGCCATAATGACTTTTTTTCTAAAACTGCTGTATTGGGAGTATCCGATCCATTAATTACACGAGTATTAGAAGAAGTAATTTCAGAATATCTTATTGAGGAAATAACTTGGTTTTGAGGATGACTGTTACTCCCTTTATTTACTTCAGCTAACTTAATTTTAAGATCACCTCTGCCCTTGAGGTAAGGATATATATCGAGCATTGGAAATTTTTTACCTACATTATGCTCAGCAATAAAAAATAATTGAGGCTCAGGCAAGAAATTTGCTGGAAACGTAATCATACTTTTACTATTTAGATTAAT
This sequence comes from Acinetobacter endophylla, assembly GCF_053543775.1. NCBI lineage: Bacteria > Pseudomonadati > Pseudomonadota > Gammaproteobacteria > Moraxellales > Moraxellaceae > Acinetobacter > Acinetobacter endophylla. The sequence goes on from NZ_JBLVOM010000056.1 coordinate 7,823, forward strand.
TGTTTGATTGAATTTTGGATCAATTAGATAGTATTTTAATTCAGGATTAAAAGGCAACGCACTACTAGCGACTGGAAAGTAGCGAAATACACCGCTTCCTTTACTAACCTTATCTAAAACAATATACAAAGTGTGGCCTTGATATTCAGGCTCAATTTTGACTACTTTTTCGAACTTTAAATTGCCTTCAATCGACTGCTTTCCTGTCGTTGGTTCAAAAAAGATCTGTTTAAGTTGCTCATTCATTGGAATTAAAACGTCAGCTACTAGCTGACCTCTTGTGGTACTACTATTTACAATAGGTACAGGTTTATTAACCTCAGCTTTCCAGCAAGTAATTGTTGAACATAAAGTGAAATTAGAGATATTAATCTCACCCTGATCATTATTGCTAGAAACAGCCAGACTTACTCTCAAACGTGACATCTTATTTTCTTGATTACCCTTATATTTTTCTAAATTTTGTGGTGTAAGCGGGGGGGAAGTAGCAAAAATAGATGTTGAAGATACCAGTAGAGTTAATACAAAGATTTTTTTCATTTTTATGGAATCTTAATAGAATTAATATTATACAAATTATGAGAAATCTAGTCCTTAAAAGGACTAGAAATTGTAATTAAACCCAGTTTTCTAACTTTAATCCATCTATACGCTCAAATTCCTTGATGTTATTTGTGACTAATACAACATCTAAAGCTAGGGCATGCGCTGCAATTAGCATATCCAAACTACCAATTATTTTACCTGTAGATTGTAGATCTTGACGTAGTTTTGCGTAATGCCAGATTGCTTTCTCATCGTAAGGTAAAATATCTAAGGGTGATAAAAACTTGTTCAATGCCTGTTTGTTACGCTCAGAGCCAGATTTTTCAACGCCAAAAGCTAATTCGGATGCTGTTATGCTTGAAATCGCAAGCTGACCAAGCTGGTATTGTTTAAAGCGTTCAAAAACATGCTCTGGCTTATGATTGATCACATAGATACAAATATTTGTGTCTAAGAGGTAAATCATTTGAAATCCTCACGTACCTGTTCGCCCTGATCTGCCCGTTCTAACTTGAATCCAACTTCAAACTCGTTTAGAGCTTCTAGCATTACATCCCAAGGATTGTCGATAGGCATCAATAACACACCACGTCCAAAACTTTTAATCGCTACTTCAGTACCATTAAAACGAAATGCTTTAGGTAACCTAACGGCTTGACTTCGACCTGTTTGAAAGACTTTAGCAACTTCCATTTTTTATCTCCTAATAGGATAGGTATCATTGATACATATCTTATCATTAAATAATTTGTAGCGTGTGATTTGTTGTAATTGGTGAATGACTTTAATCCATATTCTAGATGTCCATCCAGGCCTCATCTAAAAGTACAGAGCATAAAAAACCCCGGCATCCTGCCGGGGTTTTTCATATTGGGTTGCTAAGTATGACTCCTGTCTTACCTCACGTTCCTGGTGCGATCTTTCTTATTCTTGTTGTTTGGAACATCCTGTTCTCTATGGCTTCATCATAGGAAAATTCACCTATCCTGGACAGCCGCAAAGGGCCGAGTTTCATGTACGCCAGGGCGTACAAAATAGCCTAAATTTTATCCACAGCGATTGGGGATAGTTTGAGATTCAGAAAGCTGATGAAATGGGCACTCCTTCCTTAATTGATCATTTATTAACCAATTTTCTTGGCAAAATGTTACAGATTCGCCTAAAAACTCACCAACTTATTACAAAAGCCGTTTTTTTGCCTTTTCTTGGTTATGACGAAATTTTTAAGTGATTGATATTTATGTTAATATACAAGTGTACTTCGTATAACCGCCATTATGTTAAATAGATAGCAGTTGGGAGATTATTTATTCTTTCAATAGACAAAAACTTGCGGAATTTTTCTTAATTTGTAATCCTTGCGGCCAAGGGTGTCTAGCGTAGC
>NZ_JBLVOM010000057.1:0-10754 GCF_053543775.1 Acinetobacter endophylla
CGAGCAACTGTACAACGTGCAATCACATAGCCTTCACGTTTCAGTTGTTGCCAGACCTTACGCACACCATACCGACCTGAACTTTCCTTCCAAATTCGTTTAATTTGTTCAGCATGATGAAGGTCATGCAGATCCCGTTTCGCTCGATGTTCTGGATTGTCCGCGAGATCTAAAGTCCGGTAATAGGTTGAAGCAGCGATCGGTAAAATTCTACAAATCGCCTCAACACCATATAACGCCTTATTGTTATGGATAAAATCCACCATTATTTGTGTGGGCGGTCGAGCTCCGCCTGGGCGAAAAAAGCCGCTGCTTTACGTAGAATTTCGTTAGCACGTTGCAGTTCTTTATTTTCGCGTTCCAGTTGTTTGATACGTTCTTGGTCTGAAAGCTGCTGTGCTTTAACTGGATTTTGTTGATCTAAGTATTTTTGATACCAAACACGTAGTGTTTCAGGAGTACAGCCAATTTTAGGAGCAATTGCTGTGATTGCAGCCCAATTCGATGGATAATCTTTCTCGGATTCAATCAATAATTGAACCGCTCTTTCTCTGATTTCAGGGGTATATTTTACTTTTTTCATCGGGACATTCTCTCAGAAAGCTTGGTCTCCGACAAACCCGGTACGGTTCACCAGAGCAAATTGCTAGGGACAACATTGATGCTCAACTTAAAGAAGCTGGTTGGGAAATACAAAATTTAGATACAATGAATTTTTCTGCAGGATTAGGCATTGCGATCAGAGAATATCCAACTTCTACTGGACCAGTTGACTATGCTCTCTTTGTTGATAATGAACCTGTTGGCGTAATTGAGGCAAAGCCTGAAGAATGGGGAGATAAAATCACCACTGTAGAAGAACAATCTTCTCGATATGCCAATTCAACACTTAAATATATTAATAATGACTACCCTTTAAGATTTGTCTTTGAAAGTACTGGGGTTATCACTCGTTTTACAGATTTTAAAGATCCAAAACCGAAATCTCGTCGTATCTTTAGTTTTTACCAACCAGAAACTATCTTAAAGCTTTTACAGGAAAAAAAATCATTTCGTGGACGTTTGCACGACTTACCTGAATTAGATCATACGGGCCTACGTGATTGTCAGATTACCGCTGTTACCAATCTAGAAGCTTCTTTTAAGTTAGATAAACCTCGTGCCTTAGTTCAAATGGCTACTGGCTCTGGTAAAACATTTACTGCAATTACCTCTTCTTATCGTCTATTAAAACATGCCAAACCAAAAAGAATTCTATTTCTTGTTGATACTAAAAATTTAGGTGAACAGGCTGAACAAGAGTTCATGACCTATATCCCTCAAGATGATCATAGAAAATTCACAGAGCTATATACTGTAAGCAGATTAAGAAGCAGTTATGTTCCTACTGATGCTGAGGTTTATATCAGTACGATTCAGCGCATGTATTCTATTCTTAAAGATGAACCATTGGATGAGTCTGAGGAAGAAGAAAGCCTTGCTGAGCAGATGACACAACCCAAAGAACCATTACCTGTTGTCTATAATAAAAAAATTCCACCTGAATTTTTTGACGTCATTATTATCGATGAATGTCACCGCTCTATTTATAATTTATGGCGTCAAGTTCTCGAGTACTTTGATGCCTACTTAGTAGGTTTAACTGCAACGCCTGACAACCGTACTTATGGTTTTTTTAATGCCAATGTAGTCAGTGAATATGATCATGAGAAGGCTGTTGCAGATGGTGTAAACGTTGGTAACGATACCTTTATTATTCGCACTAAGAAAACACAAGAAGGTGTCAAAGTTGAGGCTGAACGTTTGATCCAATTGCGTGAAAGAAAAACCCGTAAAACTAAATGGCAAACAACCGATGAAGATACTGAATATTCGAAAAAGCAATTAGATAAAGAAATTGTCTTACCTGATCAGATCCGTAAAGTAGTACAAACCTACAAAAATAATTTGCCAAATATTTTCCCTGGGCGAGCTGAAGTACCTAAAACACTCATCTTTGCTAAAACGGACAGTCACGCGGATGACATCATTCAAATCGTTCGAGATGAGTTTGGTGAAGGAAATGAGTTCTGTAAGAAGATTACTTATAAAATTGATGAAGATCCTAAAACAGTCTTAGCGCAATTCCGTAATAATTTTTATCCACGTATTGCTGTTACGGTCGATATGATTGCCACAGGCACAGATATTCGACCACTTGAATGTCTACTCTTCATGCGTGATGTGAAAAGTAAGAACTATTTTGAACAAATGAAAGGTCGTGGTACACGCACCCTAGACGAAGAAAACCTGAAAAAAGTAACTCCTTCTGCTAAAGGTGCTAAGAGTCGTTATGTGATTGTAGATGCGATAGGTGTAACTGAGTCTTTAAAAACAGCTAGCCAACCATTAGATTCTAAGCCAACTGTCCCGCTAAAGGATCTTGCACGAGGTTTAACTTTAGGGGCTCATGACCCAGATACTGTTGTCTCTTTTGCCAACCGGCTTTCTCGAATGGAACGTCAATTAGATGACTATCAACTTGAACTTTTTGAGAAGGAGTCAAAAGGTTTAAGCTTACGCTCTTTTGTGAAAAATCTGTTTGATGCCGTTGATTCGGATAAGGTGAATCAAATCGCAATGGAACAGCATGGACTAACATCTGATGAGGAAGTTACAGACGAACATGTTAAACCGATTCTTAAAGCTCGTGTTAAAGAAGCAGTTAAAATTCTTAATGGGAATATGATTGACTTACTTGATACTATCCGTAAGCAAACTGAGCAAGTTTATCTAGAAGATGAAATTGATGAAGTCGTCACTGCGGAATGGGCTGGTGATATTCAAACCAATAGTGAAGCCTTGAGAAAAGATTTTATTGAATACCTTCATGAAAATATTGATGAAATTTCTGCATTAAATATTTACTTCAATATTCCACAACAACGCGCTCAAGTTACTTATGCCATGATTAAAGAGTTATTGGTAAAATTACAGCACGAGCGACCAAAACTTGCGCCATTACGTGTGTGGGATGCGTTTGCATATTTGGAAAAGTACGACATAACCGCTTCTCGTCCAATCAATGACCTGACTGCCCTGATGTCTTTGTTACGTCGTGTTTGTGGTTTAGACGAAGCTTTAGTTCCTTATGATGCGACTGTACGTCAAAACTTTAAACGTTGGATTTTTAAATCCAACAATACTGAAGGTTCTAAGTTCTCTGATGTACAGCTTGACTGGTTACGAATGATGCGTGATCACATTGCAAACTCTTTCCATATTGATCATGATGACCTCGACATGGCTCCTTTTGATAGTGAAGGTGGTTTAGGTCGCATGTATCAGCTATTTGGAGATGATATGGACACTATTATTCAAGAAATGAATTTGGAGCTAGTCGCTTGATGAAATCAGAACTGCCTGAAAATTGGGTTTCAGTATCTTTTGAAACTATTTACGAAAACATCAGTATATCTAAGCTCAAAATTAAAGAAGATGAATACCTCGCTGATGGCTTATATCCTGTCATTGATCAAAGTAGTTCAAAATTAGTTAGCGGATTTTCAAATGACCCATCTAAATTAGTTAATCACGATGGAACCAAAATAATATTTGGAGATCATACAAAAGTTATAAAGCTATTTAATGATCCTTTTGTTCCCGGTGCAGATGGTATTAAAGTACTAAATGTTAACTCTACAGTTTCAATTAAGTATGCTTTTTATCTTTTAAAAAGCTTAAAGATTCCAAACAAAGGATACGCTCGTCATTTCTCTTTATTAAAAAACTTTTCTTACCCTATAGCACCTTATGCTGAGCAAATACGAATTGTTCAAAAAATTGAGGAGTTATTTTCTGAAGTTGATGATGGTATTCAGTCTTTAGAAACTGCAAAGAAACAATTAGATATCTATCGAGAAGCTATCCTTATTCAAGCCTTTGAAGGAAAATTGACAGAAGAATGGCGTAAAAATTATCAAAATTTGATATCTACAGGTGAAATATTAAAATCTAAATTTTCTGATGAAAGAAAACTTAGATATGAAAACGAAATCGAAAAATGGAAAGCATCTGTTAAAGAATGGGAATTAAAGCAGCTGGAAGGGCGCAAACCTACCAAACCTAGAGCTCCCAAAGATGTTCAAAAATTAACGAAAGATACTTTATCAACTTTACCCGCTATACCTTCGGAATGGTATTGGGACACACTTGGGAATATTACATCAGGTGTGGAATACGGGACCTCAGCAAAATCTCAAGAATCTGGCTCTGTCCCAGTGATACGTATGGGTAATATTCAACAAGGCGTTATTGATTGGGATGATTTAGTGTATACGTCAGATGAGCAAGAAATTAAACAGTATGAATTAAAAGCAGGAGATGTTCTTTTTAACCGAACAAATAGCCCAGAATTAGTTGGGAAAACAGCAATTTATAAAGGTGAACAACCTGCAATTTTTGCTGGTTATTTGATTCGTGTTAATCACTATTCAAATTTAATTGATTCAAATTTTTTAAATTATTATCTTAACTCACACATTGCTAAAACCTATGGCAACTCAGTTAAAACAGATGGTGTAAATCAATCCAATATTAATGGTGAAAAATTACAGAATTACCCATTCCCATTTTGCTCTTTAGAAGAACAGCTGGAAATAGTGAAAATTATCTCTAACTTTTTGGATAAAGAAAAAGTTACTCGTCAATATTTGGATTCAGAGCTAAAACGAGCACATCTATTAAAACAATCTATTTTACAGAAAGCTTTCTCTGGTGAACTTGTCCCTCAAGATCCTAACGATGAACCTGCCTCAGTTTTACTTGAACGCATTAAGGCTGAAAAAGAGGAAGAATTGACGAAAGCAAAAGCCAATAAAATTCCTAAAAAGTCAACTAAGCGTAAAACCAAAACTATAAAAGAAGATGAGCCTGCTCAACAGGAACTGATATGAGCACTTTTGAAACTAAACAACCTGAATTAGAAACCTTAATTCATCAAATTAAAACTGGTGAACTTCAACTACCCGACTTCCAACGTGGATGGGTATGGGACGATGAACATATTCGCTCACTGTTAGTCAGTATTGCACGCTCCTTCCCTGTGGGTGCCGTGATGCTTTTAGAGACTGGCGGACCTGTCAACTTTAAAGTACGTGCTGTTGAAAATGTAGAATTTTCAGGCGAAACACCTTCTCCGAAATATTTGATTTTGGATGGTCAACAGCGACTGACATCTTTAACACAAGTCTTAGCTTTAAATAAACCTGTTAAAACTTTTACTGAAAAAGGTCAAGAAATTGAGCGTTATTACTATATCGATATCGAAGCTGCCCTAAATGGACAATTCGATGACGCTTTTATTTCGGTAGGTAAAGATAAGACTGTTAAAACGAATTTTGATCGTGATTTTAAACAAATCGAAAATGGTGCTGGCCAGCTTATTACTCTAGATTTCTCAACGACTGAGAAAGAATATGAATCAATGTTTTTCCCTTGTAGCCTAATATTTAATAGTCATGCTTGGGAAATGGGATTGCTGAAATATAATCAGGATAAATATATTCGTTTTGCTGACTTTAAAGATAAAGTCTTACAGGAATTCAAATCTTATAAAATTCCAGTGATTCAGCTCAACAAAAACACATCCAAAGATGCTGTGTGCCTTGTATTTGAAAAGGTAAATACAGGTGGTGTTCCCCTCTCTGTCTTTGAATTGGTCACTGCATCATTTGCGGCAGAAAATGATAAAGACAACAATCTACGAGAAGATTGGTACGGTGATCAAAAACAAGGTATTGAGGGACGTTATCAACGTATTGTTGAAAATCGAAAAATTCTCTCAAAACTTGAACCAACCGATTTCTTACAAGTTATCAGTTTATTAACTACTTATGACAAGCGTCAGATTGACAGAAAGGCAGGTAAAACAGGTAAATTACTTTCTGCAGTTTCAGCTAAGCGACAAGCTGTACTGACTCTGACCTTACAAGATTATAAGCAATGGGCAAATGCTGTTGAGATTGGCTTTACTGAAGTCGCAAGCTTCCTTACGAAACAATGCTTCTTCTCAGAGCGTGAATTGCCATACCGTGGTCAGCTTATCCCTCTCGCAGCAATTATGACAAAGTTAGCTGAAAGAAAGATGAATTGGCGTGAACCTAAAATTCTACAAAAGTTAGAACAATGGTTCTGGTGTGGTGTCTTAGGTGAGCTCTATGGTGGTGCTGCTGAAACTAGAACTGCCAATGACTTAGAAGATTTCATCGCTTGGGTCGAGAATGATGAAACCATTATCAGAACGATTTTTGATGCCTCATTCCAACCTGAACGCCTTGAAACTTTAAGATCTCGTCAAAGTGCTGCTTATAAAGGTATCAATACTTTAGTACTCCGTGAAGGTGCAAAAGACTTCTTTTGGAATGAAACCATTCAGCAACTTGATTTAGATGGCAAACCTTTAGATATCCACCATATTTTCCCTCAACAATGGTGTAAGGAAAAAGAAATAAAACCAGCAGTATATGATTCGATTATTAACAAAACCCCTCTATCAGCCTCCACAAATAGAGCGATTGGAGGTAAAGCACCATCTATTTATTTAAGTCGATTACAGAATTTTAATACGACTCAATACTCTGATGAGCAAATGGATTCAATTCTAGAAGGTCATCTCATACCAACCGATGAGATCCGTAAAGATGATTTTGAATCATTTATGAGATTACGAGCTGATAACCTTATTAGTCTCATATATCAAACTATGGGTAAAACCTTAAGATCTAACCAATTTATTAACCAATACACACAAGCTAATGCAGAGGCAACTTCATGAATGCATCATCTATAGTTTCAAAAGTATGGAGCTTTTGTACCACCCTTCGTGATGATGGTGTTGGTTATGGAGATTACCTCGAACAGATTACGTATCTCATCTTCTTAAAAATGGCTGATGAGTATTCCAAACCACCTTATCGTCGTAATGTTGGCATTCCTGAAAAATATAAATGGGATACGCTTTTAAATACAAAAGGTGCCGAGCTAGAGCTTCATTACATTAGCCTTTTACGAGATCTTGCCAAGGAAAAAGGCATGTTGGGTCAAATCTTTACAAAGGCCCAAAATAAAATCCAAGACCCTGCAAAATTATCACGTCTTATTGAAATGATTGATAGCACTCAATGGGTCACTTTAAATACGGATGTTAAAGGTGATATTTACGAAGGTCTTTTAGAAAAAAATGCCGAAGATACGAAATCTGGTGCAGGTCAGTACTTCACCCCACGTTCTTTAATTAAAACAATTGTTGAATGTGTGCGTCCAGAACCGAATAAGACAATTTCCGATCCAGCTTGTGGTACTGGTGGATTCTTCCTCTCAGCGTATGAGTTTTTAACAAAAAATCCTGATGCCCCTTTAGATAAAGATGCAAAAGCATTTTTAAAGAATAGTACCTTCCATGGTAATGAGATTGTCGCAAATACTCGTCGCATGTGCCTGATGAATATGTTTCTGCACAACATTGGTGAAATTGACAAAGATAGTCTTATTTCACCAAATGATGCGTTGATTGCACCTAGTCCAATTACTGTGGACTATGTATTGGCAAACCCTCCATTTGGTAAGAAAAGCTCAATGAGCTTTACCAATGAAGATGGCGAACAGGAAAAAGAAGATTTAACGTATAACCGTCAGGACTTTTGGGCAACCACATCAAACAAACAACTTAACTTCCTACAGCATATTTGTTCGATGTTAAAAACAACTGGACAGGCTGCTGTTGTTGTTCCAGATAATGTTTTGTTTGAAGGTGGAGCTGGTGAAACGATCCGTAAAGAGTTAATGTCCAAAACTGAATTACACACTATTCTTCGTTTACCTACAGGTATCTTTTATGCTAATGGCGTAAAAGCAAATGTACTTTTCTTTGATAACAAACCTGCTAGTAAAGATCCATGGACTAAAGAAGTTTGGTACTACGATTACAGAACGAATGTACACCACACCTTAAAGAAAAAACCAATGCGTTTTGAAGATCTACAAGACTTCATCAAATGCTATAACCCTTTAAATCGTTTTGAGCGTTCTGAAACTTGGCACGCTGAGAACAATCCTGAGGGTCGTTGGAAAAAGTTTAGCTATGCTGAATTAGTCAAACGAGATAAAACGAGTCTTGATGTATTCTGGCTTAAAGACAAAAGTCTGACAGATTTAGATAATCTACCTGATCCAGACATTCTAGCTAATGAAATTATCGAAAATATCGAGTCAGCTTTAGAAAATTTCCGTAGCGTTCTAACGAAACTAGAAAACTAATAAAAAAGGCTCCCTAGATGGGAGCCCTTTTCATCATGCTGCTTTTGAAGCCCAATGCTTAATTTTATCTAACAGTATTAACTCAGATGTTTCACATTCTATTTTGATGCCTTGTTGCTGTTGCTTTCGATTTAGACTCTCGATTAGGCTATCTATTTTCTCTGCTTTATCACTATCTAACTTATCTAACTCATCATCTGTTGGACTTAAAATAAAAAAAGTCGGTTCTCTATTATTTAAGATTGCCGCTGTTTTCAAGTCATTAACATTCATTAAATAGTTACTGCTTATTCTATCTAAATTAGGCGTTACTGCTGAAACAATTCCACCATAACCTTTAGTTCCTTGTAATGGAACTAAAAGGCTATCATTATTAAAAGCGATATATTTTTGATTAGGGATGACCCCTGATAGTAAAGGGTCTCCCTTTACTTTATCTTTGAATTTTTTAGTAATTCTGTTAATAAGTGCATCACTTTGCACTGTCTTAAATTCTGATCTTACTGTTTTCCTACTACATTCTCTAGCAAGAGTAATAACACGATTATAAAGTCGATCAAGAATTTCTTCTTCTGAATTACCCTTTGCTACACCCTTATCAATCCATTTAATTTGTTCAGAAAAATTTCTACAATTGTTTGCTAAAGCTGGTAATGAAAGTTCAATGACGTCTTGAACATGTTGAATCACAGAACTATCAAAAAGGCATGATAACCTCTCGAACTGGTCCAACATTTTAAAGTTTATAGTCCCATCAATATTAAGTGCCACACCAATATTTAAAAGTTCTTCAGTAGCAAGATCAGGATTCCACTGAATTAAAGACCATTCACCACGTACGATTTTAGAATTTTGTGTTTTAACTAAATGTAGTTTACTCATGGTGCTACAGCTCCCAAACTACTATTGAAATAAGAGGATAACCCATTAAACCTTGCAACACTTCCTTGCAGTCGATCTTTAAAGTATTGCACTAAAATAGCAATAACCACTTTTGTAGTTGGTACGTTTGGAATTAAACTATTAAAGACCTCTTCAATATCACTCGATATCTCATCAAAACATGGCTCATCAAATGCTCTTAGATTATTATTTGATGCATCAATAATAGGTTTCCATGCAATTGTAGATGGATTTCCGCCATGCTGATTTATAAAGAACTCTTCCAACCAATTAGTAAAGTTATGAGCATTTACTAAACCACAGTTTACCCAATCTACTCCACCAAAGATTAAACCATGATCAATAATAGCTAAACTATTTTTATTTAAGAAAATGATATTACCTGGATTTCTATCACAATTACCTATGCAATCATCAAATGTAATTAATTTTTCGAAATCATCCCACTCTGTTAAAGCATCAAAATACTTTGCAAATTCATCAACTGTACCACTACTGAAAGGTGGCGAGAAATATAGCTTTTTCATATTACTGCTGCCAATACTTCTACAAGCCCAAGCATAATAAAACCCATATTGATGAGCAAATGTATCCGCTGGATCTGCAGGAATATCATCCACAGATATTTTTATAAGAGCTACTCTTGGAGATTGCTTCAAAGATGCTTTATTAGCCATCAAGTACCCAAAACTTTCGTTTATGATTTCTCGATCTCGACTTACAAATGGGAAAATCTTAATAAAAGTATCAACTTCCTCCCCATCAGGCCAACACACTGTAGCCAATCTAGTACTTGCCGAACACCCTCCACTAGTACTACTTACTAGTCTAAGTGTTTCTAGGTATCCCTCTTCTTCAATTATTTCGATAGTCATATTTATAAAATGCAAGAAATATATTTATTTTATTACTTTATCAAAAAAAGAATAGATCGGCTCTAAATAATCTTAAAAATCTACGACTAACAATGAAAATATTTTCGTTCCTCTACGCAATTAAATAAGAATTTATTCCCAAAAAATATAGCCATTATCTTGGGCCTGTGCATAAGCCCACTCCGCCACCTTATGCGACCGCTCTTTATCCGTCAAAAAGCCCAGCACCGATATTCGATCTACAATGATCAAATCCTGTTCTTCATTCCGCTCCTGCCACTTATGCAAAAACTCATCTGATGCAAGTAAATTACTTGGTGGTGTATCAAAAAGTATGCTAAAAAAAAGCAGGTTGAATTTTGATAAAATAGAGAAATGCAAATAACTCTAGAAATCAAATGTCCAACCTGCCTCAGTGACAGTATAAAGAAAAATGGCATCAAAGTAGATGGGAAACAAAACTACCAATGCAAAGACTGCAAACGTCATTTTATTGGTGACCATGCTCTGAGCTATCTAGGATGTAATTCTGGCATTACTCGTAAAATATTACAGTTAATGGTCAGAGGCAGCGGTATACGAGATATCGCTGAAATTGAGCGCATTAGTATCGGTAAAGTCTTACGGACTTTAACTGAATCGGCCTATCAAATTCAGCCTAAACAAAGTCATTATGAATCT
>NZ_JBLVOM010000058.1:0-10311 GCF_053543775.1 Acinetobacter endophylla
TACAATTCCCAACGTCGGCGTTGTAGCCTTATGGTTTCTGGGATACGTTCTTGTAGAGTGGCAACTTCCGCAACACTTTTACCTTCAGAAAGCCAGAGAATAGTTTGGGCACGTTGTCTTTCACGCCAATGTTTTGCATGCTTGGCCAGAAAAATGAGTCGTTCTCGCTGTTCTAAACTAAGTGGTACAGAAACAATTCGAGGCATGTGTGAACATCTGTTAACTAAAAAAACTTTTTCGCATGATTAGTTATTTTTGTCAACTTAGTTCAGAGCTAGATTTAAAAATGTTATATGAAAACATATATTCTGAATTTAAAACTAAATCTGAAAATGGATATTATGCGGAATCTACATTTAGAACATATCGTGCATATTTAGTATATGGAATCGGTCTAAAGCTTAATGAGCTAAATAATGGCTCTATTAATGATGAAGATATAGATGCTGGTTTTGATGAATATTTTTTAGAAGAACTATATTTAAGAATCATTAACACAAAATATACAGCTAACAAGGACAAACCTAAGCGTACTTCTGAGCTGAAAACAAAGTACTTTGAACGCACGTTTTACAACTACTTGGTAAGAGAATTCGAACATAAGAACGAGAGTAACACTAGGGTTAGTGAGTTTGATCGGATGATGGTTGCTTTTGTTGATGCCAATCTTGTTGTTGGATTGCGTCCTGTTGAGTGGTTTTCCGTTTCATTCTGTTGTGCAGTAAAAGGACCAAAACTGATCATGATTGTGGAAAATGGCAAGGCTACACATGGTCGGGCTAATGGACTTAAAAGGTATTTAATACTTGATGACCTTAAACATGAAGATCAAGAAAAGATATACCTTTACTGGAACTTGCTAAATAGGTATGTGAGAAAGGTATCTAGTTTAAATAAAAGTAGTGGCTATACCTTTGGATGGGATGAAAAACAGACTTTTATTAAAATACTGCAAGAGCGTTTACGTTTAAGTTATATCAATTACTTTAAACTTAGAGGCAAGGTTTTAACTAATGAAGATCAACGACCTACTTTATACAGTACAAGGCATCAATGTATTGCAAATGCTAAGGTAAAGGGTATTGATAAGTTTGTGATAGCTGGTGCTTTTGGACATGCTGGTAAAGATACTGCTTCTAACTTTTATGGGCGAAAGTGGAGAGGCCATAGTGGTTTTAGTATAAAGCCTACTTTAGATTCTATTGAAAACGTTAATGGTAGCCATGAATTTGTTAAAACACTTTTAGCTAATAACCTAGATACCTTTTATTATTTTGATCTTAATATAGCAAATGAGTTTAATACCGACTATTATAAGGACGAATTAAAGTCGGGTTTAGTGATTGACTAAATGGATAACTCTAAAACTAATTTGACTACTTCAACATGGGGCTCTCCTTACGCTGAAGTATCAATAATAGGTAAAAGAAAATACGCAAGGCTTTTAAGAGTGTTGGTTGGTACGTTTGCCTCATTGTGCATTTTAACCGTTTTAACAACGCTTAGTTTTGTGGCTTTTAAACTCACCACAACAGATTTCGAATCTATGGTTTTTGATGACGGCACACCAGTTAAGTGTGTGCTTAGCTCTAAATCAGATCGTCCAATTCCATCTGTTATATATCAGCCAGCGAAATAGGAGTGCTGTTGTGTCTAAAGACAAATCTAATGAAAACGCTGAAATAGGTTCTTGTGATCCTAGTCTTTGGCTAAGAAAACAGGTGGATGAAAAAGATAAGGAGATTGCAAAGTTAAGACGATGGCTTGTTTTCGTGTTTTTCGCTTTTATCGTGAGTGCTGTTCTTGCGATGATTATTTTTGCTGCCTTTAATGCATACCCTAAAGTTAAAGCTGTTCAAACAGTAGATAACTCGGTTATCTGTCCAATCGAAGCATCAAAAAACCCTCGCGTTACTGACGTTGTTATTTCTGAATTCGGTAAGAGTGCAATACTTTCTGTCTACAACTTTGATTTCTTGAACTGGCGTGACGTTATTAACAATGCTGGTTCAATGTATTTCACTGAGGGCGGTAAAGATTCATTGATGAAGCAAATCGCTCAATCACAAACAGTTGGCACAATCGTACAAAACAACCTAACGATGCGAACTACTGCTACTGATGTTCCACAAATCGAAAACCGTGATTTACATGCTGCAGAACCTAGTTGGACTGTTCGTGTTCCTATCACTACTCAATTCTTTTTAGGTGACAAACAACCTAAAGAGACTCACCGCTTCATTGCGACAGTTACTATTGTTGAGCATCCACGTTCTTATCTGAACTACAACGGTATTGCTGTTAAGACAATTACGTTAACTCCAGCGCGTTAATTGGATGAAACTTATGAAATTGAAAAAATTATCTTTGGCTCTTTTTGCTTCTACTGCATTAACTACAATAGTTAATGCTGCTGATATGCCCCCGAATACTTTTGCGGATGCTCAATCTCCTTTGGTTGCACCTGAGGTAGTTGATACAGCATCGGAAATTGACAGACAGGTTCACAACCTTGTTGGTTTGCAGTTCACACCTGAGCAAACAAAAATAGTTAAAGGACTTTTGTTGCAACAAAAACGAAGCCTTTCTAGTCCTTATGTAAATACGCCACAAGCGAAAACCCGTAGTTTGGGTATTTCATTAAACCCTGGTGAGGAACCGCCAGTAATTCGTTTAAGCGCTGGCATGCTATCTACTATTGTCTTTACCGATTCTTCAGGAAATCCATGGAACATTGAAAAGATTTCTTTGGACCGTGGACGTTTCTCAGATGG
This sequence comes from Acinetobacter endophylla, assembly GCF_053543775.1. Classification (NCBI taxonomy): domain Bacteria; kingdom Pseudomonadati; phylum Pseudomonadota; class Gammaproteobacteria; order Moraxellales; family Moraxellaceae; genus Acinetobacter; species Acinetobacter endophylla. Next base: position 2,775 of record NZ_JBLVOM010000058.1, read on the forward strand.
TTTGGGTGAGCAAAACGAAAAAGAGCCAGATGAAATCCCTGAAACTAACATCCTTTCAATCGAACCATTAGATCCAGCTGCTTTCGGAAACGTAACGGTCACATTAAAGGGATTGGGTGCTCCAGTAATTTTGATGTTAGCTACTGGCCAACGTGATTTAGATGTTCGTGTAGACGCACGTATACCTGGTCGAAGCCCAACAGCCAAAGCTATGTATTCAACAGGCAATCAAACATCGATTATTCCAGATGGTGTGAGTTTGCAATTTATGGATGGCTTGGCGCCTGAAGGTGCTGTCGAAATGCGAACCGATAGTCCTAATGTCCGTGCTTGGAAGTTTGGTGGCTATATATATGTGCGTAGTAACTTTGGTGTTATTCAACCAGCCTTTTTGAGTTCTTTCCGCGCTAACAACGGTATGAAGATCTTCCGTTATGAAGATTCTGAAGATCTGAAATACATCACATTTTCAACGACTGGCGGTACACCTAAAACTGTTTACCTCGAAGACGCATTTTAAGTCATTAAGTGAGAAGTAAAAATGGATTCAACGAACCAACAAAATAACCCGAATGACATTGAAGAGAATTCTAGTCGTAGCACTGAAGTAGGTACTACCGATGAAACTATTATTTCTGCAAACCAAGTTCATTCAGAAGAAGACCAACCTAAAAAACTGAAAAATACAAGTATTAAAACTGCTAACAAAAAACGTGTTTTTGCAGATACGCGCTTTCGCGTTGTTGCAATTATTGGTTTGGTAGTAGTTGGTGGTTTAGGCTTTTTTATGTTTAACCCAATGGGGAAAAGTGACCAACTAGCTTTAGATAATCAGGTTGCTATTGCTACACCAGAAATCCAAGGACAGGGTACAAATGTTATCCCTCCTGAATACGTAGAATATGAACGTCAAAAACAAGCTGAAGAAGCTGCTCAAGCTGGCAAAAATGGTGAAAGCTATTTACCCGAATTTAAAACAGTTGCAACACAAGATCCAAACGGCGACCTGAACGATCAGAATTTTATTACAGGTCCAAATGGGCAACCTGTAAACGGTTCTGCAAAAGGTGGTACACCAAACATTACGCTTGAACTTGACCAGATGGCCAGAGCTAATATGGCAAATCAAGGTGGTGCTAATGGTGGCGCATTACCTCAACCAACTAGCGGTGGTCTACCACAACAACCACAAGCACAAAACGGTGCTAATCAAAACGCACCGATTTATCAAACTAACTACGCGCAACAATATGAACATGCTTCATCTGCTGCTAATGATGTTGCTAGTGTATATAGCCAACAAGCAGCTGCTAATGCAGAACGTAATGTTGCAACGCGTGAATTAAGTCAAACTGCTTTTGTTGATCAACTTGCTGCGTTTTCTAATACAAAGAACAAGGTCAACGGATATTCAACATATAAATATTCACACAACACTAAAGCATCGGAAGGGCAACAAAACCTTGGAAGCTTGAACGTTGCGAAAACGACTAGCGAATCTACTAAAGGACTAGCAATCATTAAAGCTGGTACAACAATGAAAGCGCGTTTAGATACAGGTGTGAATACTGATAAAGGTAAAAACCTATTTGCTACTGTTATTGGCGGTAAATTTAACGGCGCAAAACTTATTGGTACTGTTGGTCTGAATACTGCGGATATTGAATTTAACTTTACCCGTATGTTGTTTAAGGGCGAAGAGTATGCAATCCAAGTACGAGCTTTAACTCTTGGAACAAAACAATCGGGCATGGCTGATAAAGTCCAAAAACACACTTTGCAAAAGCTTGGCGGTATGGTTACTGCTGGAATCTTTGAGGGTTACGGACAAGCCTATCAAAACATTGGTACAACCCAAATCACAAATACTGGCAATGTTGTAAGCACGAAGGAAGAGCCAAACGATAAAGAAATTGCCGGGAACATCATTGGTAACGTTGGTACGGAAATGGCGAACATGGCACGTACATCAACAGTTCGACCAACTACGTATATCGTTAACAGCGGAAAAGTATTTGAAGTCTTTTTTGATGCTGACGTAACAACACCGAAAAATAAGGGGTAAGCGAAATGTCTGATAATCAAATGACTGCTGAACAGGCAAAGAAAAATCTAAAAGATGCTGAAGGCAAACCCCAAAAAGGCGAAGGTAGTGCGAAGGGTGGTATTCCTCCAAAACTTCTTATTGTTATTGGTGTTATTGCCTTAATTATGATTGGTACTTTCTTTTGGATACAAATGAGTAAACCAAAAGACGTCAGCACGGCAGTTGCTCCAGAACAAACACCAGAATCCATTGATACTGTTGGTCAAGGCATTCAACAAACACAAGCAACATACAACCAAAATCAACAACCTTTAAAGGACAATAGTATTGCTGATGATACGGCGTTCATTGTTGATGAAAATATTGTGTTTAAAGATCCTACCACTGGTCAATACATGATTATGTACAAATCCATGTCGTATCCGATTGATTCTGATCTAGGAATAGAGGCAGTTAACTTCTATCAAAGTCAGGGTACGAATGCACTTATTTTATTACAACGTTTGAAAGAAAAAGAGCAAGCGCATGGGCAAGTACAAAACGGCGAACAAACTGCAGTTGCTCAATCAGAAACCATAATCAAAAATGAACAACTGAAAGCTGAAAATGACGATCTTAAAAACCTTGTTGAATTGCAAGAACAGGCAATTAAGGAATTAAAGACTAGTTTAATCAAAATAGCTAAAGACCAGACTAAGCAAAAGGCTTTAAGTACATCGGGATCTAAAACCTTATCAATTCCAAAAGGTGCAAAACGCTTGGATGCTTTTGCGGTTGTAGGCGATCGCGCTTGGATGACAGATTCTCAAAACCATACATATACAGTCTATGTAGGTCAGAAGATGCCAGACAATCGCACGGTCTATGCTGTTGACGAAAACGAACAAGCCATTTGGGTGAAATAAGGAAAATAGCGTGGATGCATTAGATATAGTTAAAGCGATATTAAACATATACGGTCCACTACTAAGCTTTATACGCATTTGCTTTGTTGTAACGGGGTTGGTGATTACTGGCACGGCGCTTTTTGACTTAGTGCAAGCATCATCACCTCAACAAAAGTTCTTTGGTCATGGAATGAAAGAGCCTACCAATGGTGGGGCATTGTTGAAGATTCTTATCGGTGGTGCTTTTGCATCACTTGGATATGACGGATATATCATTGGTGCACTAGGTTCTTCATTGTTTGGTGGTAATGGCATAGAACTTGTAACGGTACAAAGTTACTTGCCTGATGCTGGTGCTAATGATTTAGGTGCATATATCGTTACGGCGGTTGTAGGTTTTACGCAACTGGTAGGGATTATAGCGGTAGCTCGTGGCTTATATGGTTTTGTAGAGAAAATTGATGCTCAAGGCAATGCGACATACCGCAAAGCATGGGTTTTAATTATAACAGGTGTATTATGCGTATACGTTCAGGACGTACACAATGCCTTTGTTAATACCTTTGGAACACAAATAGGAGGTACCTTTTTTACAATATTTTAAACAATCTTCTTAAAATAGGGTGAGAGTTTCTTAAAAACCTTGTATAAGATATTGAAGATATTTAACGAGAAGTTTAAAATTAAGCAACTTAAAGCAATAGGGTTTTAAGAATGTTTAATTACAGTGCGGAGATTAGCTCCCGTATATTAAATAAAAGGAAAGTGACAATGGTATCATTAGTAAAACACTCAGTTCGCACTGTAAAAGCGACTGCATTCCGCGCAAAAGTAATGTTTTTAGCTTTTGTTTCTGCATTAATGGGTCAAGTTGCATATGCAAACACTGGCACATGGAACCCGGGTGGTTCAGCTTACGGAAAACACGCTGCTGGTTCTGATGCGAATGAAATCTTAGGCCGTGGTGAAACATTAGGTCAAAACGTTTATAAATTCTTAATCGTAGTGTTCATGGTGCTTGGTTTAGGCTTAGTTGGTACTGGTTTGTATATGATGTATACATCAGAAGAAGATCAACAAAAGAAAAAGAAAACTGCTTGGATCTGTATTATTGTAGGTGGTGCGTTATCAATCGTAGGCTTCATCATGTTCTCTGCTGCGAACACTATTACTGGTAAAGCGTAATATAATAATAAATAAGTTTAAAAGCGTGGCTTAGGCTGCGCTTTTTTTATTTTAAAAATAGTATATACATGTTTTAATTAGACCTTACTTAATAGTATTAAGGGGTTTAAGTGAAACATATAAACCGTAAGTTTGGTATTTTAAGACCTATTAACGGCGTAAACGACAAGCAAGAGATACGTCAAGATAAAACTATCCATGATGGTTTTAAAACCAATGAGACAATAAAGCAAATAATGTCTTCACAACCAGCTAAATGCTATTTTTGTGATTTCTATGACGAATACTTTTTAGAGCCACAGTAAGCATCCGGCTAACACAGCCTTACCAAGCGATCCTATAAGCCTTAATTTAGTTCCCACCTAAAAACAAGTGGGGACTTAATCCATGAACATGGATATATATTCAGCAACACCTCCTGTTGCTAAAAAACGCCGAAAATACAGCAAAGAATTCAAACTCAGTATTGTCAATGCCTGCAAAAATCCTAATACCTCGATCGCTTCGGTCGCACTGCAACATAGTATTAATGCCAACCTTGTCAGTCGTTGGATCAGGATCTTCAGCCATCATGAGGGTGCCGTGCAGGATCCTACTCATGTGAATCCAGCATTTATTGCTTTGCCTTACACTGCTGCAATCAGCCAACCTATTGATGAGAGGATCACGTTGTGTATCACCGTGCCTCATACGAATAATGATATTCAGCTAAAATGGCAGACATCAGAAATACCTGCCTTGGCAGAATTACTCAAGGCACTTGCAACATGATCCGCATTGATGAAATCTGGTTGTCTACTCAGCCCATGGACATGCGTGCAGGTATGGATACGACCATGGCTCAGGTGGTGAGAGCCTTTGGCTACATCAAACCGCATTGTGCTTACCTGTTCTGTAATAAACGTGGCCATCGCATGAAAGTGCTGGTACATGATGGATTGGGCATCTGGCTGTGTGCCCGGCGGCTGGAACAGGGCAAATTTCACTGGGCTCAAGTTCACCAAGGTGAAACCGTGGCCCTCAGCCCGGAACAGTTACAGGCACTGATCCAAGGTTTGCCCTGGCAGCGCATTGGACGACAGCAGGTGGTGACGATGCTTTAAACCAGGCTCGACCATTCTGCTATTCTCCAAACGTTCTATTTCATTCTTCTCATGACCTCAGGCATACTGCGGTCATGAATACGCTGCCTGACTTAAGCCAACTGACCCATGAACAACTGCTGGAATTCACCAGGCAGTTGGCGCTGCAGCATCAGTCTCTAGCACAATCAAACCAACAATTGGATGCCAAAGTTCAACATCTTTCTATTCTCAATCAAAAATACGAGCATGAACTGGCGCTGTTTAAAAAGCATAAATTCGCCCAAAAGAATGAACACTTAACGGCAAAACAAATCCATCTGTGGGATGAAGCGGTTGAAGAAGATATTGCCGCGGTTGATCTAGAACTGGAACGGCTAAATGCAGATAAAACCAATGCAGCGACACAGAAAGCCAAAACCAATAAACCTAAACGTCGACCACTGCCAGATCATCTACACACCATCCGTATTGAGCATGAACCTGCATCAACCCAATGTGCTTGTGGCTGCCAACTCCGTCGTATCGGCGAAGATGTCAGTGAAAAACTGCATTTCAGACCGGCACAGTTCTATAAGGAACAGCATGTGCGTGGTAAATGGGTCTGTGATCAGTGTGACACTCTAACTCAGCAAGCGATGCCCGCCTATGTGATTGATAAAGGCATTGCTTCACCTGAATTGCTCAGCCATGTGCTGGTATCGAAGTATGCCGATCATTTGCCGCTGTACCGTCAGCGCCTGATCTATCAGCGGGCTGGCATTGATCTGTCCAGATCCACTTTATCTGACTGGATAGGTCGCTGCGGTGTAGAACTGGAACCTCTGGCCAATGCCTTAAAAGAGGTGGTGCTGCAACAGCGGGTGCTGCATGCAGATGAAACACCGGTCACCATCATGCGGATGGGTGAGAATAATAAAAAACCGAAGAAAGGTTATGTCTGGGCCTATGCCACCACACAGTATAATCCAGTTCAGGCGGTGATCTATGACTTTCAGGATAGTCGTTCAGGCCAGCATGCTGAAGAGTTCTTGAAAGGCTGGCAGGGCTATCTAGTCTGTGATGATTACAGTGGTTATAAAGCACGTTTTAAATCAGGCCAGGTGATTGAGGTGGGGTGCATGGCCCATGCACGTCGTAAATTCCATGAACTGCATGTAACTGGGAAAAGTCAGGTTGCTGAACAGGCCTTAGTGCTGATTCAGAAACTGTATGCGATAGAAGCAGAACTCAGGAAAAAGACCGATGGTACAGCGGAAGACCGCCGCGAATACCGACAACAGCATAGTCAACCAGTGATGCAACAACTATATGAATGGCTCAACCAACATCATCTGACAGTGCCATCGAGTTCTCCCACCGCCAAGGCTATCAATTACACTCTGAAGCGTTGGCCAGCCTTAAGCCGCTATCTGGATGATGGCAATCTACCGATATGCAACAATTGGGTAGAGGTGCGACACGAAGTCGCTTAATGAAGTTGTTCCCCCTGCGGGAACCACCCGTGTCACCGGGTGAATCTAGAAGGCTGAATAAAGAGCGCCTTCGACAATGTAACGAGGCACCGTAAGGTGCGGGGTATCAATCGTGAGAGGCGTACTCTTCTGGCAGCCATAGCCGGACAAGGGCTAGATAATCGGTATGGTGAACACATGTGAATCTGCGCAACGATCGTTAAATTGAACGAGCGGAAATGGCTAATACGCTCGAACCAAAACGGTAATGGAGGTGGGAATCGCGTCTTTCTACTACGCATTCGTGACCCATACGCCTCCCGGTCGATAGCAGGCACCTAAGCCGATGTACTTCAGTAAGCGGAACGTGGAAATCCCGTATTACCCCCATTGGGAAAGCAGTTTGCAAAAACTGCCCATGGTGATGCGGGCGAAGGAACGAGGAAAAAGCGAATGCCAGTCTGTAATGGGTTGGATAGAGGTTGAAACATTACCCCACGCGAAAGCGGGCTGACGTCCTTATGGTCTCTCATCACAAGAGAGTGTGTAGAACCCTTTTAATGGAGGGAGAGCAAATGAATGCAGCAGTATCAGCGTGTGCACCTTCCAGCACATCGTGGGACAGCATCGATTGGATTGCTGTACAGCGTCATGTCAGAGGGCTGCAAGCGCGTATTGTGAAGGCGGTACAAGACGGCAGGCATAACAAGGCGAAAGCTTTGCAATGGCTGCTGACTCACTCGTTTAGTGGCAAAGCATTGGCCGTAAAACGAGTGTCTGAAAACAAAGGCAAAAACACGGCTGGGGTCGACAAGGTGACTTGGAATACACCCAAGGCCAAGACCGGTGCGATGATGTCGTTGAAGAGGCGAGGTTACACGC
>NZ_JBLVOM010000059.1:0-9074 GCF_053543775.1 Acinetobacter endophylla
GGTGATGTTCATGCGGTTGATGCAATAAGATTAAAACGAGTTAATGTCATGGGGTGTTTGCTTTCAACGGGGAAACTGGTGACAAGTTGTTTACAAGAGTCAGTTACAAGCACTTGGTTTTATGCCTATTTAACTGGAATAGCTCAACAAGTAAAACAGACTTATAACCTTCCATTGGTTCTTATTGTTGATAATGCCTCGATTCATAGAAGTAAAAAGATGGCTGATTACAGAGAGCTACTTAAAAGTAACTTTTCGACGAATTTGTATTTTATTCCAGCTTATAGCCCTGAGTTAAATCGAATCGAGATGGTATGGAAGCAGATGAAATATTATTGGCGAGATTTTCAAGTCATGACAGCTGATAAAATAGAGCAATGGGTGGAGAGAGTATCAAACCAATTCGGAAAAGAATACATGTTTACTTTTTAATGACAGCTTATCTAAATGTTTATCAATCTTTTGCTTAAGCTCAATATCATATTTAGTCTTAGTAGAATACGGAAAATCTTCTATACGGCTTGTATATTCTTTTAATGTCTTTAGATAGCTATTAGGATTCTCAAAACTGCTCACCACTACCACCCTTAATCCACATGCAAAACATGAGCACATACTACAACGTTAAACACCTTTCTAAAAGTACTCGTTAAAACGTTTTTCACTTTAAGCAAAATGTTTTTCACTTTTAAGCCCAATAAATGCAAATGTCTTTTTTGACTCCTCTCTTGTTAGTACAGTGGAAAAATCAAAAAAATGAAGTTGAGAAATCATAAAAACACAGTGGGCCTTTTTTACAGTGAAGTGCTTGATATGCGTAGTTTCAATAGTCTTTTGCCAGTACTGATGCCTTAAATTTTTAGGGATAAATACGACTCTAAGCACATCATTATTGCAGTTTAATTGGTGTTTAAGGTGTAAAACTTTATATTTAAGATGCACAGCACTAAACCATAGGGTAGGTTTTAACAAGTAGCAGTTGTAATGTCTTTAAAGTTTTAAATTAGTAATGGTATATACCAAGATGCATTTTTTCTTCAAACAGTTTTTATCAATTTATTTAACATTAAAGAAGCTGACTTATAAATAAATTGCATTATCCACATTAATATTTTTATTGTTAATTAAAAAAGTATATAAACATCTTTATTAATGTAGTTCTATATTGTAAAATATAAATTACAGTATTAACAATATTTTAAGTAAAAAATAAACTAAATCTAGTTTGTTATTTTCTGTATAAAATTTATTCTAAAAAAAGAACAATAAAGATAATAAAAAGAAAGAATAAGACTATAAAGGATTATAAAAGACGTCTAGCAAACTATAAGAGCTCATTTACTCTCTACAATTGTTTGAAAAAAGTACGTTGTATTTCCATTTCAGATAAGTACTACTAAAAAAAAGCATTGTGTTGGACAGACAATGCACCTAAAAAGAGTATTTTTTTCAGATTTGTCTTGTTTAGGCCAGGTACGACTGCCTAAAGAACGGCCTTAGATATACGTTAAAGCTTATAAATTAGGTTTAAGCGAGTGTCTAAAAGTCGGCTTTATACCTTTTAAGGGGTTTTTTATAATTAATAAAGTGCATTTTAAAAGTTTTTAGACTAAAATCATTTTGTCTTTATACCCACTTAATCCGGAGTAAAAATGAAGCACAATAAAAAGCTTTTAAGCGTTCTTGCAATTGGTTTAATGATGTCTGGATGTGCTAGTCGTGATGTAACGCAATTAAACGTAGCAAGCCCTTTATCTATTATATCTGAAGCATCTCAAGAGGCTTTAATTGCACAACAGAATTTAAAGAACTCTACTGCAATTCAAATGCAAACTGCTCAGAAGAAACAAGGTAGCATCAACCATGACCTTTTAAATATCGACTACATAGGCGATCCAATACCTTTAATTAAAAGTATTTCTAGCCAATACGGATACCGTTTTGTAGAATCTGGTCCTACCCATGAGCTTCCAATTGTTAATTTTAATAAAAAGCGTGTTACGGGTGTAGAAGCTTTACGCAATATTTCTGCATATTTAAATACTGCTTCGATAACTCTAGATCATCAAAATAAAAGTATTTTATTGACTTATAACTAACACCCTTTAAATCCTTTTATAAATATCTGGAGTTTTTATGGACTACTCTAATAATGCTTCATTACAAGAGCTACTAAACCCATCTAACCAGTCTTCTTTAGAAGTTCATGTTAGTAATGTTGAACAGCAAGCTCGTTATGAAGCCATGCTTGAATTGGTTAAGCAAAAAGGTATTAAGTTAGGGATCAATACGTATTTAAGCAACTCTCGTGAGGTCATCAAAAGCCAAGAGCGTAACCTTGATACAATCTTTAACTTTAAACCTTACATGATCAAAGGTGTTGTTGTTCCCCCGGTTATTATTGAATCAAAAGATGTAACTGAGACACCTAATGCCATGTCGTACAAGACGACTAAGCAGACTTATAAAATCTTGAAACAAGCTCGTTTCAGTACTCGTGCACCTGATTGGCGTCAGTACCTTGTTTTCCCTACACTTGATAGCAATGTCGATTACGTGACTTTCATTCCGAAAGAAATGTTACCAGCTAACGAACAAGAACGAAAAATATGGAAAGAGACTGCTGCTAAGTCTTATGAAATGGGTTTAGTTGAGGGCCGAAATATTGTTGAAGATGCAGTAGATCGTCTTAAACGAGATTATTTGGGGATGGTTACTTTCCATAAGTTTGTTTTAGAGGGCAAGTTATCAATGCCAGCAATTAGCAGTCAATCACTGGCTGTTACTTCTACACAAGACACTATTGCTCTTGATATGAAATTGCTTCAAATCCAACAATTACCGCAGTTCAATTCAAATATTGAAACTTGGAAACCAATTCTCCAACCTGAACAAATTGCACCTAGCTATCAAATTCCAAAAATTAACCTTGTTAGCGAACCTTAAGTTCGCTAACTCAATTGGAAGTTTTAAATGCAAATGAAGGTTTCGACATTAAAAGCAAAATCTGCATTATTTGATGTTAACAAGATTAAAGGATCTGAAAATAAGATTCTGACAGCTACCAAAGACATTCGCAAAGACTACGATTCTAGTCGTGGTTTTGGTTTGGCTACATTAACAGCCATAACGACATACAAAGATCCGAAACAAGGGTTTAAAAGTCGCGATGAATTTGAAAGTCTTCTATATGAAGCATTAGCTCATGGTGCTTCAGATATTTTCATTAGTCCAGATCGCCCCATCACAATGATGAAAGACTTGGACTTATATTCGTTAACACACCGTATTATCAATCGTGATGAAGCTTTACACATCCTAAGAACGATTGCTGATGAAAATGCCTACTTAGTCCTTATTAATAATAAGTTTATTAATAAGGCATATCGTATTCTGCAGAAAGACGCTTCAGGTAAGGAAACTCGTTATAACTTTCGTGTGAACGTATCTCGAACTTCGTATCGTGGATCTGGAGATTCTTTTCAGATAACGTTACGTACAATTTCTGGCATCCCCCCTCACTTTTCAAAAGTGGGTTTAGATGAAGATTTCATCAATAGATCACTACCTCACAATGGTTGCTACATCATCGGCGGTATCACTGGTTCTGGTAAAAGTACAACACTAGCTTCAAATATTCGCTATGTGTTGGAAAATAATACTCATATTCGTGGAAATATTTTAACTCACAATGAGCCTATCGAATACGAGTATGACGCAATTGAAAGCACACACAGTATTGTTAGTCAAAGTGAAATCCCCAATAACTTCGAGACTTTTGCGGATGCAAATAGAGAGGCGATGCGTAGACGTCCTGCTGCAGTTGAAATCGGTGAATTGCGAGATAAAGAAACAATTTCTGCAGCTCTAGAACTTTCTTTAACTGGCCACCCTGTTTTTGCAACGGTTCACGCAACCACAGTAGACAAAATTATTCCACGTATGTTGAAGCGCTTTAAGCATGAAGAACATCTTCAGGCTGCAGCTGACATTATTGGTTCAGTTTATACATTGATTGCTCAACGTCTTGTTAAAGATGTGAACGGCAAGGTATTTGCTGTAAGGGAACACTTAATTTTTTCACCTCAACTTAAAGAACAATTGCTTTTAATTGATGATATTCATGATCAACAGAAGTTTATTCGAGAGTTAATGATTAATTCTGATGGTTCAGATCCAAACATCAGTAAGAGTTTCAGGAAACAAGCTGACGATCTACTCAAAGCTGGTCGTTTGCATGAAGACTACTATTACAAACTGATTTATTAAGAGGCGAATATGGATGATCAATATGCACACTGGTCGCAATTTAGATTAAATCTAATCCTATGGGGCGGTTTAAACGGATATTTGTTTATACCTTTTCTAGCTGTTGTTATTAAGTTTTCCTTGTTCAAACTTATGCTTTTCATCGGCTTGATAGTAGCAACATTGGTTATTGAAAAAGTATTTAAATACAAATACAGCTATATCCCCTCTGCTCTTAGACGCTTAGTTTTTGGGGGCAATAAATACACTAGACGCGGTAGAAGACGTTACTCGTTGTAAATCTTGAAAAATTGAAAGGTAAACTTATGAAAAATACTCAAAATGAAAAACCAGCGATTGAAGAACGTTATATTGTTCTAGGTATTGATGATGGACATGGCGGTACAAAGCTTTATGCTGGTCTAGATCCAGATGGAAATGAAATCAAACTGACTATTCCTAGTATTGCTTATTCAGGAAAAGTCCTCACTGGCGAAGAGGAATCTACTGACTATTATGTGGTTAAAGTTAATGAAAACCTTTATACAGTTGGTAAGAAGATCAATAGTAGTGTTCCTCTAGATACCAGAACAGATGAATACCCGACATCTGAATATAACAAGGCACTAATACACCAGGCAATTAAGGCCTATATTGACCTTATCGGAACATATGATGGTAGAGCGTTTGCAATCGCTACTTCACTTCCTGTTAGTCGCTATTACACACCTGAAAAAACCAAAAACATGCCACTTATTGATATGAAAACTAATTTTCTACTCAATGGTGATGTTTGCTACAACTTAAAAGATCATAAAGCTGGTAAACCGCTTAATATCATTAAAAGACATATTGTTAAATGTGAAGCTCAAACGGCTTATTTTAATGAGATTATTGATGTACACGGAAACGGGTCAGAAGATAGTGATCTTTTAATAAGTTCTGAATGTGCTGTAATCGATATTGGCGGTAAAACCACTGATATTGTAGTCACATTAGATGGAGGAAACATGCTTGATGGCCATCGTTCTACATCACGTAACCTTGGTATTCTTACCATCTATGAACGAATCACTAGCTTAATTCTTGAATCTGGCTATAAAACGGTTAACGCTAACTGGCTAGATTTCGCACTAAAATCTGGAACTTATGGTATAGGATCTCAAGCCAAAGATATTACAGGTTTAATTCAGCAAGCTAAAAACGAATTCATGATCGAATTAAATAACTTTATCTCTAAACAGATCGGTGGAGGAGATGATTTAGCATTAGTATTATTTTGTGGAGGCGGTGCAGCTTTTCTTGAAAAAGAGATTAAAGAAAAGTACGACTTACCGAACGTAAGAATCGCAGAATCACCAGAGTACGCCAATGCTAAAGGTTTATATAAGTTAGCTAAATACATGTATAAAATGTACGCAGAAATCAAATGACAGATTCAAACTACATACAACTATCCTATCAATTAATTCACTTAACAAGAGAAGATCTTGATGTGATTAGTAGTGTTAATAGAAATCTACCAGGTCTAGACTTAAACGCTTTTAGTTTAAGTCTGCTGTATTTGTGATTTATCTTTTGTACTGACAAGCAGAAGATTTTTCTAAATGCGCCAGTGCAAAATGAAATAGACGAGATGTTTGCACAGCCTGTACGAATGAAAATAGATAAAAATGCAAATCAAAAACTATTTAATTCAATTAAAAAACATCCTCAAGGAAAGCTTCGTAGAAATTACATAACTGCTGTTTTACATGCTGGTATAGCGGTTCTAATTGAGCTTTCATACCTTTATAAGTTGTATGAAGTTAATGAGGATATGGCAAGCCTATATTCTGTCAATTCTTTCCTATTAAGGTTTGGTTTAAGTACTTGTGTTGAAACATACACCAAGTTTAATACTGCTTACTATGTGTATGATATTGAATATCTTGAAAAAAAGTATCTTGATCATATCACCATACAAATACCAGAAAGTAGTAAGGAGAAAAGTGAACAATCACCTAAAAAGCCCGTAACTGATTCTATCAAGAGCAAGGAGGTTCCTGTTCAAAAAGCAGTTAAGATAAAGGAAGCTAAACATACTGAACATAAAAACATTCAGGACCACTCCCCTACCGTTGAAACATCTCAAAATACCGAAACATCCGAAATTAACAATGCTAAACCAAGTCAAAACGTATCTGAATCAAAACCAGTAACCAATCCAAGTAATTCGGATTGGCTTAACAAAACTTTTAATCCAGATCTATTATAAAAAAACCGGCAATGCCGGTTTTTTTTCATTCAAAGTTTTGAAACTTCAATCATTCAAGCTCTTAAAAAACTCTTCAATTTTTCTAGCTTTCTCTTCTGTAATATCGGCATCCAAGGCTACTCGCAACTTAAGTACACTCTTACCTTTGGTACCACATTCAGAACTCATAGAACCAAATTTAACGCCCTTATCTGTTTTAAAATCGAATTTATTCTTACTCGATTGTTCTTCAGTAGTAGCTTCTTCAGTTTTTTCAGGCTTAGTCGCCTTATTTGCTTTTTCTTCTTCACTCAAAATAGCTATAAATCCTTTATGACGCTTGCCCGTGGATTTAAAGTCTTCAACGTATTTATCCCATTCTGGTCTTAACAAGTCGAAAATTGCTTTTTCGGTTTTAGTTTCTAAAGCTTTATTTATTGCGGTATTCACTTCTTGAGCAATATATCCAGAAATTAGCTCAGGATCTTCGTTCAAAGAGTCCAAAATGAACTCAGGTAAGTCTAGAATATATTTGAGACGGAAATACTTCGACTTATCAATCGCAAATTTTTCAGTAACAAATTCATAACTTTCAAAAGGATAACCGAACTCTTCACATAATTGCTTGATTTTTAATATGCTTTCAAAATCTGTAAGATTATGTCTAGCAGTATTATCCAATAAAGCTGTTATAGCAGCTTTATCATCATTCATAGATGTTTTAACTAAAGCAGTAATTCTCTTTAGCTTTAAAATCTCTTTAATTGCTCTAAAACGTCTCTCACCAGCAATTAACTCGTAACGATTACCCTTCTGTCGAACTGTAATTGGGTTAATTTGTCCATTAATTTCTATATCAGCAGCCAAAATTGGCAACTTCTCATATACACGTTTATTCATGATACGTGGTTGATAAGGTGATGGATCAATTAAATCAATGTCGATTGATTCTAAATGAGATCCGCTAACAATATTTTTTGTTTCTCGCTTAGCTAGTGGGTTAAGACTCCCCTCTTCTATGGCTGGAGTCGCTGTATTTTCTTTTACATCAGTAACTTGAGCGTCACTCCCTGTTGCATTAGCAACAGGTGTTTTTTTCATGCTTTTTACTTTATCTTTAAAGTTCATATCAGCACCTTATAATTTTTTGTATTCAGAAACCATTAGATCTACAAGTTGATTAATTGCTTGTTTTGCTGGTGTTTCTTTTCCAGCATCCAGATCAAATACGGAACACTTAACATATGATGCTTGACTAAAAACCGTAGCATTTGGAATACAGATTAATTCCTTATTTACCAGTTTTTCTTGTAATTTTGGTTGAGCATATTCATTGCGAATATCTTCAGCCAAGGTAAGATCCACTGTATTACGCTTGTTATAAAAGTTTAGTACTGGCGATAGAATTTTTAAATCTGGATTGCTTGTCTCTAAATCATCCATAGAGTTAAGTATATCTTCCAAACCCTGAATACTGTATTCACCCTGTAATGGAATTAATAAACTGTTTGATGCTAACAAAGCATTAAAAGTTAAAGTTTCCATTCGCGGTGGACAATCTAACAAAATAAAGTCGAAATCCCCTTTTATCTTTCTTAATACACTTCTAATAATTTCATTAGGAACTGGACTAGAACGCTGAATATTGATCTCAACATCACGAATGTTTTTAGCACAAGGAATCAAAGATACATTTTCAAAGTTGGTTTTATCTGGACCTTGTATAACATCGTGGATGTTAATTGTTTTATAGTTTTCAAAAATATCTTTTAGAGTGCCATCTATATCGTCAATATCTGGAACATTTGAAATATGTTTTGTTGCATTACGTTGGCTATCTAAGTCGATTACTAAAACCGTATAACCTAATTTTCCAAGCTTAGCAGCACAATTCACCGTAGATGTTGTTTTGCCCACACCACCTTTAAAATGGATGCTTGTACAAATATAAGTTTTTCCTGAGTTCTTTTCCATTTTTCAATCACCTTTCAAGTAAAGTCAAACAATACAATATTTGAAAAATATTTAAAATACTTTTTCACTTTATTTTTAATATATTTTAACTTTTTCAATCTATATGCCTAACATGTGTCCATATCTTATGTGTTTTTCATTATCAGACTGATAACAGCTTTAGATTCCTTAGCGTGGTTTTTTTCATTATCAGGCTGATAACAGCTTTCGATTCTTAATCGTTGATTTTTTCATTATCAGGCTGATAACGGCTTTCGATTCTTAATCGTTGATTTTTTTATTATCAGGCTGATAACAGCTTTCGATTCTTAATCGTTGATTTTTTCATTATCAGACTGATAACGGCTTTAGATTCTTAATCGTTGGTTTTTTCATTATCAGACTGATAATGGCTTTCGATTCCTAATCCTGGTTTTTTCATTATCAGACTGATAACGGCTTTAGATTCTTAATCGTTGGTTTTTTCATTATCAGACTGATAACAGCTTTAGATTCCTAAGCGTGGTTTTTTCATTATCAGACTGATAACAGATTTAAATTCTTACTCATGGTTTTTTCATTATCAGGCTGATAACGGCTTTAAATTCTTACTCATGGTTTTTTCATTATCAGGCTG
>NZ_JBLVOM010000060.1:0-8728 GCF_053543775.1 Acinetobacter endophylla
CATATAAGCCCTTTCGTGTACAGGACTATCACCGTCTACGGTCGCACTTCCCAGAGCGTTCCACTAGAACTTATATGACTTAATGGGCTCTTCCCCTTTCGCTCGCCGCTACTGAGGGAATCTCAATTGATTTCTTTTCCTAAGGGTACTGAGATGTTTCACTTCCCCTCGTTCGCCTTGCAACACTATGTATTCATGTTGCAATACCTACCTTATGGTAAGTGGGTTTCCCCATTCAGACATCTCCGGATCACAGGATATTTGCCGCCTCCCCGGAGCTTTTCGCAGGCTATCACGTCTTTCATCGCCTCTGACTGCCAAGGCATCCACCACATGCACTTAATTACTTGACTATACAACCCCAAACAGTCGTTTATCCTTACAAGTAGGATAAGCAACAGATTGTGATGATCTCTCATCACGCTCATACAGTTGGCGTTTGTGCACTTAAGCACCGTACAGCTTCAATTAGATTCATATACCAAAACGCTTGATTCAGTTAATTTCGCTAGTAACTCATTTCTTTCATCTTCACATCACAGTAATAAATCACTGCTAGTGTTAATGTCAGTCATGAGTATGAACAAATTATTTCAACTCAAATATATTCTGTTAATGATTTTTCCAGCCTTCGTCAGGTCAGGAAACTGTGATAAATCACAGAGGTTATCAAGTGCGCGTATCATAACGCTTGTACTTGTTAATCTCTAGGATCTAAACACTTGATCGCTTAAGGACTAAACTAACAATCAATACTGTATTGATTACTATGTCTAACGTAGCTTTTGTTAACTTTCAAGTGATAGCATTATAGCTTTGCTTTATGCATTACGATATGAAGTATGGTGGAGACTAGGAGAGTCGAACTCCTGACCTCCTGCGTGCAAAGCAGGCGCTCTACCAACTAAGCTAAGTCCCCAGCTTATCAATAAGTCAATGTATCGTTCCGTTCTGTTTGCTTCAGCACTTTCATGCTTCGTTAGTCAGATTTGGTGGGTCTGACAAGACTTGAACTTGTGACCCCACGCTTATCAAGCGTGTGCTCTAACCAACTGAGCTACAGACCCTCAGATACATCGTATGAAGAACAACTTGTTGTGGATTCTTACCAATCGTCAATCTTTCGTTAAGGAGGTGATCCAGCCGCAGGTTCCCCTACGGCTACCTTGTTACGACTTCACCCCAGTCATCTGCCACACCGTGGTAAGCGTCCCCCCTAAGGTTAGACTACCTACTTCTGGTGCAACAAACTCCCATGGTGTGACGGGCGGTGTGTACAAGGCCCGGGAACGTATTCACCGCGGCATTCTGATCCGCGATTACTAGCGATTCCGACTTCATGGAGTCGAGTTGCAGACTCCAATCCGGACTACGATCGGCTTTTTGAGATTAGCATCCACTCGCGTGGTAGCAACCCTTTGTACCGACCATTGTAGCACGTGTGTAGCCCTGGTCGTAAGGGCCATGATGACTTGACGTCGTCCCCGCCTTCCTCCAGTTTGTCACTGGCAGTATCCTTAAAGTTCCCGGCTTAACCCGCTGGCAAATAAGGAAAAGGGTTGCGCTCGTTGCGGGACTTAACCCAACATCTCACGACACGAGCTGACGACAGCCATGCAGCACCTGTATGTAAGTTCCCGAAGGCACCAATCCATCTCTGGAAAGTTCTTACTATGTCAAGACCAGGTAAGGTTCTTCGCGTTGCATCGAATTAAACCACATGCTCCACCGCTTGTGCGGGCCCCCGTCAATTCATTTGAGTTTTAGTCTTGCGACCGTACTCCCCAGGCGGTCTACTTATCGCGTTAGCTGCGCCACTAAAGCCTCAAAGACCCCAACGGCTAGTAGACATCGTTTACGGCATGGACTACCAGGGTATCTAATCCTGTTTGCTCCCCATGCTTTCGCACCTCAGTGTCAGTATTAGGCCAGATGGCTGCCTTCGCCATCGGTATTCCTCCAGATCTCTACGCATTTCACCGCTACACCTGGAATTCTACCATCCTCTCCCATACTCTAGCCAACCAGTATCGAATGCAATTCCCAAGTTAAGCTCGGGGATTTCACATTTGACTTAATTGGCCACCTACGCGCGCTTTACGCCCAGTAAATCCGATTAACGCTTGCACCCTCTGTATTACCGCGGCTGCTGGCACAGAGTTAGCCGGTGCTTATTCTGCGAGTAACGTCCACTATCCAAGAGTATTAATCTCGGTAGCCTCCTCCTCGCTTAAAGTGCTTTACAACCAAAAGGCCTTCTTCACACACGCGGCATGGCTGGATCAGGGTTCCCCCCATTGTCCAATATTCCCCACTGCTGCCTCCCGTAGGAGTCTGGGCCGTGTCTCAGTCCCAGTGTGGCGGATCATCCTCTCAGACCCGCTACAGATCGTCGCCTTGGTAGGCCTTTACCCCACCAACTAGCTAATCCGACTTAGGCTCATCTATTAGCGCAAGGCCCGAAGGTCCCCTGCTTTCTCCCGTAGGACGTATGCGGTATTAGCATCCCTTTCGAGATGTTGTCCCCCACTAATAGGCAGATTCCTAAGCATTACTCACCCGTCCGCCGCTAGGTAATGTAGCAAGCTACATTTCCCCGCTCGACTTGCATGTGTTAAGCCTGCCGCCAGCGTTCAATCTGAGCCATGATCAAACTCTTCAGTTTAATACTATGTAGTGCCTTAAAGGGCACCAATCTTGGCTCATCAATTTTCTGACAAATATTTCTCAAATAAACTTCGAGTAATTTCTACCATCAATCAATGAAAATAATTTCGATCAATCAACCAGTAAAAATCCACACAAGTTGTTCTTCATAATCTCTTAATGATCTTTCTAACACCTCGTCAGTGCTAGAAGCTGGACTTCGATAAACTTAACAACTCCGCCATTCTGCTTCGTTCGTTTCCGTCTATCTCGTCGGTATGGGTGCATTCTAGAGGATTTCAGAATCATTGCAACCCCCAATTCACTATATTTTTCACGTATGTCTTTTTTTTCTACAAAAATTACTAAAAAATCGCTTTTTTATCTAATTTTTAAGCGTTTTTATGCAATAAACCCACTAAACACTTCATTTTATTTTTAACTGAAAATTCATTTAGACCTAAAAACTATCACAATAATATTTAAAACAGTATTTTTAGCCTTTTGATATTGAAATCTTGTCTTTTATTTAAATTAGCTCGTCAAAAGAAAATCAAAATCACTCTATCTTGCCCAATAAGCTGCTCTAAATCCTAGACTACTCAATTAATGAGTTATTTTTTACGTAAAAAGCTTTTATAAAAGCCTATTCTTAGGCTGCTATATAGAAGAGGTATTCATTTTTTAGTTTTCGAATCCCAAAACCATGCTTAGATCACTTATATATAGAAGATAAAGTCTGTTATTTCTAATTAAGCGACTTTTTCCTGTTGTTGCTGTCCAAGCCAGTGTTGCATAACTTCTACAATCATGTCTTTCTTACCCTGATAATCCTCGGCAACAAAGAATAATTTCGCGCGTCGCGGTAACTGCTCTTCAATCAGGGAAAATAAAAAGTAATGCGCGGCCAGATCAAGCTGCATAAATAAAGTATAGACAGATCCATAGAGTTGCTGTTTTTGTTCGACTGGCTGGTATTCAAATAAGAACCGTAAAATGCAATCGATCTGTTCATCAAAAATATCTTCTGTTGGATAGCGATACATTCAATCACCTCTGCTTTAATTTTTTTATGTTTTGCACTTTTCTTTTGGAGTCAATTGAAATGAACTCATTCTTAGAGGTCATTCACCTAAGCTCAATTTGCTGGTTAATTTTAAGTTTAGTTGCTCAATGAGAAAAGTAGGCATGCAGATTTATATTTTGATTACGCAATCAGAATAAATAAAAAAGGAAGAGATCTCTCCCAAAATCTCCTCCTTAGAATTGAATCTTTACCCGATCCATTATGTCATTATTATAGTTATTCACTTTAAAGCTTTTAAAAAGAGCCTCTTGGAAAAGAGACTTTCTCAGTTGTGGAGTACTATTATTTTTACTACCCTCTAGATGCTCTAAACGAATTCTCTAGATGAATAAATCCTATACATAATAAAGATGAAAAGCAAGTGATTTGGGAAAAATTAACTCTTGTTTTCATAGGGTTTTTTTTGACTTTACTTATTTGATTTTTAAATATAGAACATCAATAAAAAAAGCAGACCGAAGCCTGCTTTTATTTCAATAACTTATCCGATTTTTAGTCAACAAAAGTGACTTTAGCGATT
Organism: Acinetobacter endophylla; assembly: GCF_053543775.1. Classification (NCBI taxonomy): domain Bacteria; kingdom Pseudomonadati; phylum Pseudomonadota; class Gammaproteobacteria; order Moraxellales; family Moraxellaceae; genus Acinetobacter; species Acinetobacter endophylla. The sequence continues at coordinate 4,254 of NZ_JBLVOM010000060.1, forward strand.
GCTTTTTTGCTGGCCTGAACAATCAAAGTCACGTTCTCTTTCACAGAATACGTCGTATCTACCGTCTGCCAATCCACTTTCACTGCGCCACGGCCTAATGCATCCTTAGCTTGGGCTGCATTTTTGGTTAAGCCTGCCTCACGTAAAATCGAGGTAATAAAAATTTCACCACCAAACTCGCCACGCGAAATAGTGACTTCTGGCGTACCTTCAGGTAATTCACCTTCAGTAATGATATTACCCGCGCCTTTGTGGGCATTGGAAGCCGCTTCTGCACCATGGAAACGCTCAACCAGCTCCAGCGCAAGAATTTTTTTCACTTCTTGTGGGTTACGGCCTTCTGCCACTTCTTTTAATAGTTGCTGAATTTCTTCAATGGTTTTGAAGCTCAGCAGATCAAAATAACGCTCAATCAATGCATCCGGCATTGAGAGCACTTTCTGGTACATCGCGCCCGGTGCATCAAATACACCAATATAGTTACCTAAAGATTTAGACATCTTGTTGACGCCATCTAAACCTTCAAGGATTGGCACTGTGATACAGACTTGAGCTTCTTGGTTATAGCGACCTTGTAAGGTACGACCCATCAACAAGTTAAAGGTTTGGTCTGTACCACCCAATTCAACATCTGCTTCCAACGCAACAGAGTCATAGCCTTGTACCAATGGGTACAAAAATTCATGAATCGCGATCGGTTGTTGATTGTTATAACGCTTGGTGAAGTCATCACGCTCAAGCATACGTGCAACCGTTTGCTGTGATGCCAATTGAATTAAATCAGCCGCAGTTTTTTGTGCAAACCACTCCGAGTTAAACACCACTTTGGTTTTGTTTGGATCAAGGATTTTAAATACTTGTTCTTGATATGTTTTAGCGTTCTCTAAAACCTGTTCACGTGACAATGGCGGACGTGTAGCACTTTTTCCGGTTGGGTCACCGATCATCGCAGTATAGTCACCAATTAGGAACAACACTTCATGACCCAAGTCTTGGAATACTTTTAACTTATTAATAAGAACTGTGTGGCCCAAGTGCAAATCAGGTGCAGTCGGGTCAAAACCCGCTTTAATTTTTAATGGACGATTCAATTTTAATTTCTTGAGAAGGTCTTCTTCAGAAATAATTTCGTGGGTGCCTCGTTGAATGAGGGCAAGTTGTTCTTCAGCCGGCAGGAAATTTGACATCACAAAATCCAATACATCAGTTACTCAATTTGTGCGATATACTAACACTTTTTCAGCATATTGCAGGCTTAAGAATAACCATGACAGCGATCTATATTGGGGTAATGACCGGCACGAGCATGGATGGTGTCGATATTGTTGCTGCTTCTTTTGATCCACTCCAGCTTCATGCCACACTCACTTTGGCATTTGATCCTGACCTTCGGGATGAGCTGATGGCACTGACCTTGCCGGATGACAATGAAATTGACCGCATGGGCAAGGCTGATGTTGCACTGGCACAAATGATTGGTCATGGTATTAATACGTTGATTGAAAAAAATAACCTGGATAAATCCAGAATTAAGGCGATTGGCTCGCATGGCCAGACTATCCGGCATCGTCCTGAACATGGCTTCACCCTGCAAATTGGCGACCCGAACATCATTACTGAAATTACCCAGATTCCGGTAATTTCAGATTTCCGTCGTCGTGATCTGGCGGCAGGTGGTCAGGGAGCACCTTTAGTTCCGGCATTTCATCAGGATATTTTCCAGCATGACAGCATTCACCGGGTAATTTTAAATCTGGGTGGCATTGCCAATGTCAGCCTGCTGCCTGCCGGGAAGCCTGAAGAGGTTTATGGTTTTGATACCGGACCGGCCAATATCTTGATGGATGCCTGGTGTGCCCGTTATACCGGTCAGCCTTTTGATGAAAATGGTAACTGGGCAGCCTATGGCACCCCGATTCGCAGTTTACTCGATCGCTTGCAGTCACACGAATTCTTCTCCAAAGAACCTCCGAAAAGTACTGGTCGTGAAGATTTCAACCTGGAATGGCTGGATGAACAGATTGCTGACTGGCGCAATGACCTGCAATACGATGAACTGGAAGATACCCCGGAAAATGTACAGGCGACTTTATTAAAGCTCACCACCCGTGCCATTAAAAAAGCCATTTACCGCTCCGGCATGGATACCGGACAGGTTTTTGTTTGCGGTGGTGGTGCCTACAACTCACATTTACTGGAGCAGTTGCGCTGGCGCCTGCGCAAACATGAATGGAGCGTACAGACTACCGCCGATCTGGGCCTCAATCCGACTTGGGTAGAAGCTACTGCCTTTGCCTGGCTGGCCATGCGTTTTATGAATCAGCTAAATGGTAACTTGCCTGCAGTCACTGGTGCCGCTGGCTATCGCGTCCTCGGCACCATTACTGCTGTTTAAATTCAGCGAATTACTATTGTCTTGCATGACTATATAGCTACTCAAAAACAGTCATTAAAAAAGGCCTACATAAATGCAGACCTTTTTTCGTTTTCAATATTTTTATTGCATCATGCGTTTGGCATTTTCATTTCTAAAAGCACGCAGAATCTGCTGACCAGCACGACCTGTTGGACTCAAGCCCAAACGCTGCTGTTCCTGACGAATCGCCTGACGGGTTTTATCACCAATCAAACCATCCACCGCACCAATGTCATAACCTCGACTCAATAAAAATTGCTGGATCTCACGACGCTCTGCACGTGAAGTCCCCGGATCATCGGTGGGCCATGTGGCCGTAAAACTACCTTTACCTTGCAGGCGATCGGATAAATGTGCAATCGCCAAGGCATAACTTTCTGCCGCGTTATAGCTATAAATGGCATCAAAGTTTTTAAAGACCAGGAACACCGGGCCATTCGGCCCCGCAGGCGCAAGTAATCCGGCTTGAGAGGATTGTGATAAATTTCCTTGAATTAAAGGCGAACCGTCGGCACGCACCACCCCTTGATTGATCCAACTACTCAAGGATTTTTTATTTCTTCGGCCTTCACCGGAAACCGACATGCCTTGCGGAATCTTGACTTCAAATCCCCAAGGTTGTCCGCTCTGCCAGCCACGCTTGCTTAAAAAATTGGCGGTCGATGCCAGTGCATCCGGAATGCTGGATACCAGATCACGTCGGCCATCTCCATCAAAATCAACTGCAAGTTCATCATAAGTCGATGGCATAAACTGGGTATGACCAAATGCACCTGCCCAGGAACCCTTTAAATGTTCTTCACGTACATCGCCACGCTGTAACAGTTTCATGGTAGTAAAAAACTCACCACGGAAATAACTCTGGCGACGGCCTTCACAGCTCAAAGTCCCTAAAGCCTGTAATAAAGGATATTTCCCGGAAATATCACCAAAATTACTTTCAACACCCCATACCGCAACTACCATTTCTGCAGGTACACCATAGGTGGCAGCAACACGATTGAGCACCTCACGATGTTGCTGTAATTTTTGCCGGCCGAGCTGAACCCGTTCTTCATCCACCAAACCAGACAGATAATCCCAAATCGGGGTAGAAAATTCAGGCTGGTAATTCAGGCGTTCAATCACTGAATAATCAGGGCTTAAGTTTTGGGTATAACGATCATAGGTACTGCCGCTTACACCTCTAGCAACAGCTTGACTGCGCAAATTGGCGAGACAGTTTTGAAAATTATTTTGGGAGGCATAACTCGGGATATTTGAAATAGAGGTCAAATCAGTCGGCGTGACACGTTGACCATTAATAATAAGTTCAGCCTGTGCCTGTGAAGCAGCCAAGACCACAGAACCAATAAAAAGTGCAAGCCGTTGCATAAGACCCTTGAATATTTAGATTTTGAATTATGTTTCTACCTTAGCAGCTCATGATGAAAATTAAAGCGCCAATGCGTAAATTTAAATTCATAATTCCTACACTTTTAAATTCATTTTGTAATCTTTAAATTTAAACACGAGTTATCCACAAGCCTGCTTTAAATTCAAATCAGCAGGATTTTTAAATTCAAAACATTTGAAATTAGTTTTGAATTTAAAAAATATAGGGATAACTTGTTTCAGGAAAAGTGAGTCACAATCATCAACATGCTCTAATTACACTCGTTTTTCTTTTAAATTCATTTGAATAATGGGCTAATATTTTTAAATTCAAAACTTTGAATTTATTTATCCAGTTTTAAATTTGAATTCATATTTTTTGAATTTAAAAGCGCAAGTTTAAATTCAAAGTCCGATTTAAATTTGGGTGGTGTATCAAAAAGTATGCTAAAAAAAAGCAGGTTGAATTTTGATAAAATAGAGAAATGCAAATAACTCTAGAAATCAAATGTCCAACCTGCCTCAGTGACAGTATAAAGAAAAATGGCATCAAAGTAGATGGGAAACAAAACTACCAATGCAAAGACTGCAAACGTCAGTTTATTGGTGACCATGCTCTGAGCTATCTAGGATGTAATTCTGGCATTACTCGTAAAATATTACAGTTAATGGTCAGAGGCAGCGG
>NZ_JBLVOM010000061.1:0-1942 GCF_053543775.1 Acinetobacter endophylla
TAAAATATTACCACCTTGCTCTCCTGCATCTGGTCCAACATCCACTAACCATTGAGCACGACGCATGAGCTCTAAATCATGCTCTACAACAAATACGGAGTTTCCAGCGTCTCTTAATTTATCGAGAGAATCATATAATGACTGACTATCTGAAGGATGTAATCCAGCAGACGGTTCATCCAGTACATAAACTACACCAAATAGCATAGAACTTAATTGTGTTGCTAAACGCAAACGTTGTAACTCTCCCGCTGAAAGAGTCGGTGTGGCTCTATCTAATGTTAGATAACCAAGACCTAACTGGCGTAATTGATTTAAACGCCCCACCACACCATTTGCTAAACGCTGGGCAGCAATTTTCTTTTCATCTGAAAGTGCTGACGTACGTCTTACATCTGGAGATACAGAATGCACTGCTCTACCTGTTGTTGCTCGTTCAGATCTATCAAGTTGGGTTACTTTATTATTAGCCTTTTCTCCAGCATTATGAGCGTCGAAATTGCCAAGAACAATGGGCTCAAGCAGGCAAGTTAACTTATCCAAAGAAAGTTGCATAAACTCACCAATATCTACTCCAGCAAAGGTAATAGATAAGGCTTCTGGTTTAAGGCGTTTACCATGACAGGAAGGGCATATTTTTCCTTCCATAAAACGTGAAACACGTTTTTTCATCAACGTACTTTGGGTATTAGCAAAAGTATGAAGGACATAGCGACGAGCACCAGTGAAAGTGCCCATATAGCTGGGTTCTAGTTTACGTTTAAGTGCAGATTGAGTCTCAGCGGGGCTTAAACCAGCATAGACAGGAACTGTTGGGGTTTCTTCAGTAAATAAAATCCAGTCTCTATCCGATTGCGGTAACTCTTTCCATGGTCGATCAACATCATACCCTAGGGTTACTAGGATATCGCGTAAGTTTTGCCCGTGCCAAGCAGGTGGCCATGATGCGATAGCTCTCTCACGAATACTGAGTGTTGGGTCAGGAACCATTGTCGATTCTGTAACTTCATAAATGTGACCTAAACCATGACAGGTAGGACAAGCACCTTGAGGAGTGTTCGGTGAAAAGTCCTCGGCATATAACATTGGCTGATCGGCAGGATATGCACCAGCACGCGAATAAATCATTCGCACGAGACTTGATAAAGTTGTTACACTTCCAACAGAAGAACGGGTATTACTTGCACCACGTTGTTGTTGCAATGCTACTGCTGGTGGTAGACCATCAATAGCATCAACATCTGGTACTCCGGCCTGATCTATTAAGCGTCTTGCATAAGGTGCAACAGATTCGAAATATCTTCTTTGTGCTTCAGCAAAAATAGTTCCAAAAGCAAGTGATGATTTTCCTGAACCCGATACACCTGAGAAAACAACAAGTGCATTTCTTGGGATAGAAACATCTACATCCTTAAGGTTATGCTCACGTGCACCTCGAACTTCAATACAATTATTAGATAAAGTAATGTTATTGTGTTCACCAAAAGAATGTATTCTCATGTTTCTGAGCCTGTAAATTATTTTGTGTAAGTCTCATTTTTTATAAATGATCTTTTAATCGATCATCGAACTGAATCGTAAACCAATTCATTGCTAAACGCCAATTTTGAATTGGCATGGTCCATTTTTTAGCAGCATTTGAAGTTGCTAAATAAATGACCTTTTTCACTGAATCATCAGAAGTTCATTAATTTAGTCTTTTTAAAGCTACTTTTGCATAGAAAATATTCTGGATAGGTTCTAAGCAATCACCTTTAAATTTATGAAAAGCAATTACACAAAATTATTTATAGGCTCTGCAGTTGCATTAGCTTGAAGCCTGTATATATATATATTTGGCTACCTTTATCGGGTAAATTCTATACTTGAAATGTCAACAGCCCCAATACAAAATCTGAGAAATATATGAGTGCAGAAGCCACATCTATCAGCCTTTTATCCC
>NZ_JBLVOM010000061.1:1962-4624 GCF_053543775.1 Acinetobacter endophylla
CCTTAAGGTTATGCTCACGTGCACCTCGAACTTCAATACAATTATTAGATAAAGTAATGTTATTGTGTTCACCAAAAGAATGTATTTTCATGTTTCTACGAGCCTGTAAATTATTTTGTGTAAGTCTCATTTTTTATAAATGATCTTTTAATCGATCATCGAACTGAATCGTAAACCAATTCATTGCTAAACGCCAATTTTGAATTGGCATGGTCCATTTTTTAGCAGCATTTGAAGTTGCTAAATAAATGACCTTTTTCACTGAATCATCAGAAGAGAAGATCTTTCTCTTTTTAGTTGAATGGCGGATCACGCTATTCAATGATTCAATTGCATTTGTTGTATAAATCGCATGACGTATTTCAGCAGGATAGCTAAAGATCGTTCGGATATTTTCCCAATTTGCCCGCCAGGATTCTCCAATTTTTGAATACTGGTGATTCCATTGATCGCAGAAGATATCTAGGGGCTTTAAAGCATTTTCCTCTGTACTTGCCTGATAGATCGCCTTCAATCCTGCTGTTACAGCTTTGTAGTCCTTCCAGCTCACAAATCTCAGGCTATTGCGTACAACATGTACGATACACAGCTGGATATCAGTATGAGGGTAGACAGAGGCTATCGCATCAGGAAAGCCTTTTAGTCCTGAGAAGCGCTGCTTCGCAAGGCAGGCTACAAGAATATCTTGCACTCCTCGATTTTTAAGCTCTGTCATGACTGACAGCCAGAATTTGGAACCTTCTGTTTGAGCAAGCCACATGCCAAGAAGTTCTTTTTGGCCATCCAGGTTAATGCCTAATGCTAAATAAACTGATTTATTGATTACTGTTGAATGCTGACGAACCTTAACAACAATGCAATCTAAATAGACAACAGGATAAAGACTATCGAGTGTTCTATTTTGCCATTCTGTCACTTGTTCAATGACAGCATCCGTCACCTTACTAATAAGGGAGGCAGATACATCGGCATCGTACATTTCTTTAAAAAAGCAACAATTTCTCTATTTGTCATTCCTTTCGCATATAGCGAAAGAATTTGATCATCCATGCTAGTAATGCGTGTTTGATGCTTCTTAATAATCTGTGGTTCAAAAGAGCCATCACGATCACGAGGGATATCTAAAGCAAGCTGCCCATCTTGTGTTAGAACTGTTTTGGAGCTAAAACCATTACGTGCATTAGATCCTTTCTTAGGTTGATGCTTTTCATAGCCTAAATGTTCAGAAAGCTCAGTATTCAGAGCGGTTTCGATCATGAACTTTTTAAATATGGCTGTCATTTGGTTTAAATCTTCAGGAGTTTTTAAACCTTTAGCTAATTCAGCTGCCATACTTTTGATTGTAGCTTCATCCATGTGAAGTACCTCTTTTTATTATCCTCAGTAGGATAAATGAAAATTAAGTACTTACACAAAATTTAGAACAGTCCCACAACTCATTTTGTTGAACTATATCTGTACAACAACTCTACCTCGAATTTTTCCATCTAAAATTTCATTTGAAATATTTAAAGCATCTGTTAACTGAATTTCAGTCGTTACTGTTTCTAATTTTGTTTGATCTAATTCTGTAGCCAAACGTTCCCATGCTTCTTTTCTTAATTCGATTGGTGCCATCACGCTATCAATTCCATATAAGGTAATCCCTCTTAGAATAAATGGAGCAACTGTTGCTGGAAAATCCATTCCGCCTGCCAAACCACACGCAGCAACTGCACCACGATATTTTGTACTAGCACATGCATTGGCTAAAGTATGGCTTCCAACAGTATCAATTACGCCAGCCCAAACTTCTTTGTTTAATGGCTTTCCTGGGGAAGATAATTCAATACGATCAATAATTTCACTCGCCCCTAGATAGGTTAAATATTCTGACTCTTGAGGTCGACCAGTCGAAGCTGTAATCTCATAACCAAGATGATTCAAAATAAGGCACTGTTGCAAATAGGCTGACATGATAAGCTAAATATCTTATTTATTTCGAGATACAGCAGATGAATCCCTTCCACGGTCGGCACTTTCAAGGTGAAATCATTCTTTGGGCTGTTCGTTGGTATTGTAAATATGGCATCAGCTATCGTGAACTTCAAGAAATGCTCGCTGAACGAGGCATAAATGTGGATCACAGTACAATTTATCGTTGGGTTCAGCGTTATGCTCCAGAAATGGAAAAACGGTTACGCTGGTATTGGCGTAATCCTACAGATTTACATTCATGGCATATGGATGAGACTTATATCAAAGTGAAGGGGCGATGGACTTACCTGTATCGTGCAGTTGATCAACGGGGTCATACGATTGACTTTTACCTTTCCGCTAGACGGAACAGTAAATCAGCCTATAGTTTTCTAGGAAAGATCTTCAATACGGTGAAAAAATGGCAAATTCCACGGGTCATCAATACAGATAAAGCAGCGACCTATGGCCATGCTTTATCACGATTAAAGCGAGAAGGAAAATGTCCAGTAGATATTGAGCACAGGCAGATTAAGTATAAAAATAATGTCATTGAATGTGATCATGGTAAGTTAAAGCGAATCATCAGGGCCACATTAGGATTCAAATCTATGAAGACTGCTTATGCCACAATTAAAGGTATTGAAGTCATGCGTGCACTACGTAAAGGACAAGCATCGTCATTTTATTATGGTCAGCCTCAGGG
>NZ_JBLVOM010000062.1:0-1862 GCF_053543775.1 Acinetobacter endophylla
CGAGCAACAACAGGTAGAGCAGTGCATTCTGTATCTCCAGATGTAAGACGTACGTCAGCACTTTCAGATGAAAAGAAAATTGCTGCGCAGCGTTTAGCAAATGGTGTGGTGGGGCGTTTAAATCAATTACGCCAGTTAGGTCTTGGTTATCTAACATTAGATAGAGCCACACCGACTCTTTCAGCGGGAGAGTTACAACGTTTGCGTTTAGCAACACAATTAAGTTCTATGCTATTTGGTGTAGTTTATGTACTGGATGAACCGTCTGCTGGATTACATCCTTCAGATAGTCAGTCATTATATGATTCTCTCGATAAATTAAGAGACGCTGGAAACTCCGTATTTGTTGTAGAGCATGATTTAGAGCTCATGCGTCGTGCTCAATGGTTAGTGGATGTTGGACCAGATGCAGGAGAGCAAGGTGGTAATATTTTATATAGTGGAGTACCTCAGGGTTTAAGTGAGATTTCAGCTTCACGTACTGCAAGTTATTTATTTAATAAAATCCCAGTTACTCAAAGTTATGGACGTACACCCTCTGGTTGGCTTGAACTTAACAATATTTACCGACATAACCTGCATAATATTGATGCTCGTATACCTCTTGGTGTACTTACAGCAGTTACAGGTATTTCAGGTTCAGGTAAATCTAGTCTCGTTTCTCAAGCTTTACCCGAGTTAGTACTTTCATATTTAGGCAATGAATCTGAAACTGAAAACAATAATGAAAATAATCCTTTAAATGAAGGAATGTTGGTTACCGAGGTTACACAGGGTTCTCTGGCTGGTGATGTGGAGGCTATACAGCGTCTGGTACAGGTTGATCAAAAACCAATTGGCCGTACTCCACGTTCTAATCTGGCAACTTATACGGGTTTATTTGATCATGTTAGAAAGTTATTTGCTGGGACTCCTGAAGCTCGCCAAGCTCATTATGATGCTGGACGTTTTTCGTTTAATGTGGCTAAAGGGCGATGTGAAACTTGTGAAGGTGAAGGCTTTGTCAGTGTAGAATTATTGTTTATGCCAAGTGTATATGCCCCTTGTCCGACATGTCATGGTGCTCGATATAATGATGACACTCTGAAAATTCGCTGGAATGGACGTAATATTGCTGAAGTATTAGGAATGACCGTCAATGAAGCACGTGATTTTTTTGATGGAGAGGTCTCGATTGCTCGTTCACTACAATTATTAAAGGAAATTGGCCTTGGTTATTTACGTTTAGGGCAACCAGCGACTGAACTATCTGGTGGAGAAGCGCAACGTATTAAATTGGCGACCGAGCTGCAACGCAATCAGCGTGGAAATACACTGTATATACTTGATGAGCCAACTACAGGTTTGCATCCATCAGATGTAGATCGATTGTTAGTTCAATTGCAGCGATTAGTCGATGCGGGTAATACCGTGGTTATGATTGAGCATGATATGCGTGCCGTTGCACAAGCAGATTGGGTGATTGATGTGGGACCAGGTGCTGGAAATGCTGGTGGGAATATTGTTGTGGCAGGAACACCAAAACAAATAACAGAAAATCAAGATAGCCGTACTGCTCCATATTTAGTTAATGAGTTAGTGAGTCGTGATACTAAACGTTGATATTGCGAGTGGGTAGAATAAAACCTTAAATTAAAAGCCTGTAAAATCAATCAGATATTTTTTTGTTTTAGGTGGTGTGTGAGCATGAAATCTAAAAGTTTTTTTCAACTAAGGGCTTTGTTGCACAAACCTATCTGTAACGGCTTTTTCAGCGATATAATTTTCAAATGAAGAAGCCTACACAGAAAATCTACCGCACAACCAATTGGCCCGCATATAACCGAGCACTCATGAGTCGCGGAAATATTGCCATTTGGTTT
>NZ_JBLVOM010000062.1:1882-3425 GCF_053543775.1 Acinetobacter endophylla
AGTTAGTGAGTCGTGATACTAAACGTTGATATTGCGAGTGGGTAGAATAAATCCTTAAATTAAAAGCCTGTAAAATCAATCAGATATTTTTTGTTTTAGGTGGTGTGTGAGCATGAAATCTAAAAGTTTTTTTCAACTAAGGGCTTTGTTGCACAAACGGTAATCCTCCCATAAATAACTGAAGTTAAAAGTAGAGGTTAAGCAGCCATTAGAGGTGGCCTTCCTTTGTTTGCTTGGTGTGGTCTTTCATGGTTGTAATGCCACAGCCAGTTTGTTGCATAATCTTGTACTTCATCCAAAGTATCAAATAAATGTTTGCTCAGCCAACTATAACGTATAGTCCGATTATAGCGTTCAATATACGCATTCTGCTGTGGTTTACCTGGTTGAATATATTCAATACGAATACCTTGTTCAGTTGCCCAGCGTACAAATTCGTGACTGATAAACTCCGGGCCATTGTCACACCGAATAACTAACGGTTTTTCTCGCCATTCCAATAACTGATTCAATGTGTGAATAACCCTGATCGTGGGTAATGAGAATTCTGCTTCAATAGTCAAACCTTCTCGACGGTAATCATCAATCACATTCAACAATCGGAACTTACGACTATCGATCAGCTGGTCATGCATAAAATCCAGTGACCAGACCTGATTTGCCCGGATCGGCTCTTTCAGTGGTTCTGGTGCATGCCGTTTTAGTCTTCTTCTCGGTTTAATGCGCAGATTCAGTGCTAACTCACAGTAAATGCGATAAACACGCTTATGATTCCAAACATGGTTTTCAACATGACGTAGATAAGAGAAACACAGACCAAAACCCCAATCTGTATTTTCTTCAGTGAGCTCAATGAGCTGTTCTGCAATTAATGTATTGTCATCGTTTAACTTGGATTGATAACGGTAGCAGGTTTCACTGATACTAAATCCTCGGCAAGCCAAACGAATGCTAATCGCATAGTGGGCAACTGCCTGTTGTGCCATCTTACGTCGGCAAGATGGCCTCACCCTTGCGCAGCAGTGCTGCTCATTGCCATCGCTTCCTGAATGATCTCTGCCTTTAAGCGTTCTTCAGCATACATCTTTTTAAGTCTGGTATTTTCTGCTTCCAGTTCTTTGAGTTTTGCCATTAATGATGTATCCATACCGCCATATTTGGCACGCCATTTATAGAAGGTCGCATTACTCATACCGTGTTCACGACAAAGGGCGGCTACAGGTGTGCCAGACTCCGCCTGTTTCAAAATGGACATGATCTGACTGTCAGTAAATTTAGATATTTTCATGCAGAATCTCCTGCCTATACTTTAAGAGAAAATTCTACTTTTAGGTCCTATTGTTTTTAGGAGGGATTACTGGGTACAAACATGGACATGATGAATCCAGATCAAACAAAAGAATAATTTGATTTTCGTTTGAAACTTTCTTTTCCAAATGAATTGTTTTTAAAGCAAACATAGTAAAGTTTATGAAGTATTCTTAAGGTCAACATATCATATTTTATGAGTAAAATAGAAATCACTTAAGTTATTGAATTTTGG
>NZ_JBLVOM010000063.1:0-2105 GCF_053543775.1 Acinetobacter endophylla
TTTGTGACCGACAATCCGGGCGTCGACGAGATGGAACTCCGCATTGGTACCGGGCCGTGTGATCGATCCGGCATAATAGACCTCGTCGCCTAACTCGAACTGCGTGACGTCGGGGCCGACCTCGCGCACAATCCCGGCGGCATCCCATCCCAGCACCTTCCAATCGCCATCTGCCGGCGGCGTGCTGTTGCGGACCTTGTAGTCGACCGGGTTGACCGAGACGGCCTTCACCTCAACCAGGATATCGTATCCTGCAGCGACAGGCCGAGGCAGATTGATGTCGACCAGCGCGGCATCCGCGGCGATGGGTCCCGGAACCTTGTAACCAATGGCTTTCATAAATGTCTCCAGCTTGCTTGATCGGATGACGCGAATGCTCGTTAGTCAACTTCTTCTACATTGAGGTCCCGACTCTTGAACTGGGTCGCGGTAGCAGATTTCATCGAACACGTCGATCAACAGGCCTTTATGCTCTGTCGCCGGATCGGTGATCGCGTAGATGTTGGAGGCATCTTCGCCGTCGTCCCCGCTCTCGAGGCGCAACGCCGCATCGACGCGAATGCTGCATGCATCGAGGGTTGACCCTAGTTCGAGATCGACGAGATTGCCGTCCTTGACGCGGTATTCGCGGTCATAGCCGTTGGCGATGAATGACTGGACTGCTTCTAGAACGTCGGTCACCTGGGAGGTCATGGAAGCACCTTCATCTTGAACTGGATTGGACACGCTCGCGCACAAAGCGCGCTGTGACTCGGCGGACGGAGAAGCTCGCGAAGTGCGTTACTCATAGCCACTTGGCCTTCTTGAAGCGCATGAACAGGAGAAGGCAGAACACCGCTATCACTCCGAGCACGACGAAGTAGCCATATGGCGTGTCCAGTTCCGGCATGTGCTTGAAGTTCATGCCATATATTCCGGCGATCGCCGTCGGGACCGTCAAGATCGCCGCCCAGGCCGCGAGCTGGCGAGTGACCACACCGATCCTTTGCGCTTCCAGAAGGCTGCTGGCCTCGAAGACCGTGGACAGGACAAGCAGGAGGCCGTCGACCATGGACTGCACGCGGTGGACATGGTCCGCGACGTCGTGGAAATATGGTGTCATTTCGGCGCTGATGCAGGGAAAGTGGCCGCGAACGAGCTTTCGCACCAGCTCGGCCATAGCCCCGAGCGTGCGCTGGAACCGCGTGAGTTCGGACCTTAGTTCGAAGATTCGCGCCACCTCTTCTGGCCCGAGGAAATCGTGCAGCGACCGTCGCTCCATCGCCAGGACGTCGTCCTCGATCATTTCGAAGATGGGCAGATACTGGTCGACCACTCGGTGCAAGATCGCGTGCAGCACATAGTCGACACCCTTGCCGAACTGCGTCGGCGATGCCTCGAGTTGCTCCCGAAGTTTGCCCAGCGCTCCGGCATTGCCGTGCCGCACGGTGATAAGGTGATTGTGACCGGTGAAGATCGCCATCTTGCCGTAGCTGATCCGGTCGCCGACCAGCTCGGCGGTCTGGGCGACGACGTACAACTCATCGTTGTAGACCTCGAGCTTGGGCGGGCACAGCGGGTGCATGGCGTTGTCGATCGCCAAAGGATGGAGGTTATACGTCGTCTGGATCGCGCTGAGTTCGTCTGCGGTGGGCTCGCTAAGCGCGATCCAGCAGAAGCCCGAGCGATTCTCGTTTAGTTCGACGTGCTCATCGAGCCTGATTTCACGGACTCGCTTACCTTCGTTGTAATAATATGCGGCGATAATGGTCATGCAGGCCTCGCAGGAATTCGCAGGCCACGCTGTACAGCCGGTCGCGCCAGCCCGCGTTCGAGCCATGCCTGCACGTTCGAATAGCTGCTTAGGCCGAGGATGTCGCCCGCTGCGTAGAATTCGACCAGCGCATTCACCCAGCCAAACGTCGCAATGTCCGCGATCGAGTAATCATCGACAATCCATTCGCGGCCCTCCAGCCGGTGATCCAGGACCCCGAGAAGACGCCTGGATTCATCAACAAAGCGCTGCCGAGGTCGCTTGTCCTCATAGTCCTTGCCGGCAAATCGCAGGAAAAAGCCTAGCTGTCCGAACATCGGCCCGATGGCCGACATCTGAAAGAACACCCACG
>NZ_JBLVOM010000064.1:0-1063 GCF_053543775.1 Acinetobacter endophylla
AGCCAACAAGATGGACTATCAGATTGGTCGTTTCCTAGATAGCCATAGCCTGGATGGCAAGTATGAGAGCGATTTGAAAGTTGAAATCATTTCTCCGCTGGATACGGAATACAATCTTTACACCGAAGCTTACTGTATTGGTAAAAGTACTCAGGCCGAAGGACAAGTGCTGTTTAAACTGGCAGATGATAAACAGTTCTTTAATGAACTGCGCACCTGGCTGAAAACCAATAAATTCATCCGCTTAAATGATGATGGCACTCAGTCCGATATCAGCCGTATTCTGGCAGACCGTGGCCGTGAGAACCAGGAACGCAAAAAACGTCTGCGTGTCCGGGTCGAAGAAATGTTGCTGGACGCGGAAAGTTATGCCTTGGGTCAACATCTACAACTTTCATCTTCAAGTCCAACCACCAAGCTGGATGAGGCTTGTCGTTATTTGCTGGAAAACACTTATACCAAACTGAGCTATCTGCAGGTCTATCAGCAGGATGCCTGGCGTGAACTGAACGCCGTCTTGACTGTGGATGATATGGCGCAGCTCGGATTGTCTCTGGATGGCGGTCAGAGCAATCCCAAAGCCCTACAGGAAGTGGAACAGTACATTGCACTACGGGCCACCGGTACAGAGCGTATTCTAGTCTCAGATGTGGTCGATCGTTTTGCCAAACGCCCTTATGGCTGGCCAGATGCCGAGATTTTATTGCTGGTAGGTCAGCTGGCGGCAATGGGGCGGATTTCACTGCAGTTAAATGGCGGCAGCTTACAGTTAAAAGATGCCTTTGAGCCTTTACAAAACAGCCGCCGTCGCCGTGATGTTTCCATTATTAAAAAGCGCCAGACTGATGATCAGGTTTTGAAACAGGCACGCCAACTGACCCAAGACCTATTCTCGGCCATGGGGCCAGCGACTGAGAAAGAGCTGTTTGAATTCTATTTGCAGCATTTTAAGACCTGGTTAGCCAACTTTAAGTCGTATAAGAGCAAAACCGATGTCGGGCAATTCCCTGGCAAGAAAGTCATTGAGCGGTCGATTCTGACTTTAGAACGCTTGCTGGCCAAT
>NZ_JBLVOM010000064.1:1083-2704 GCF_053543775.1 Acinetobacter endophylla
CGACAGCTTCGATTTCTTTAAAGCGGTGGTTGATAACAAGGACGACTATCTGGATCTGGAAGAAGACTACCGTGATATTCATGAGTTCTTCAGCAATCAGATGCCAAGCTGGCAGCAACTGCAGCAGGCTCTACGTCATTTTGAGAAAAATAAACAGGCATTGGGCAGTGATGAGGTGGCAAAGAAAGCCCTCTCTGAATTACATCGTATATCCACCCTTGAATCGCCCTACGGCCTGTTAAATAAAATCGCTGATTTGGTTCGCACCGTGGAAAGTGTCAATCAACGCTTACTAACTGAAAAACGCAGTCAGGCGCTAGAGCAGCTGGATGACAAGATCAAACAGCTGGAAGCTGAAATCAAGAACAGCGGCATTGCTACAGCTGAGCTGAGTAACAAGCTACTGCGTCCGCTGCAATTGCTCAAAGCGGATATTGAAGTGGAAAGCAGCCTGTCCACCATTTACATGCTGCAAACCCAAACCGCCGTCGAGCGTTTTGATGAAGCCTTGTATGAGCTGGAACGAGAAGTTCAGACTGAAATTCAGCGTCAGGCCAAAGCGGCACAACTGGCTCAGAGCAAAGCAGAGAGCGTAACCAGCACAGCAACCACCGCCAGCCCAGTAGCAGCTGCTGTGAGTCCGGTAAAGCCCGTGATCGCCGTAGTGCCGCCGAAACCGGTGGTGGAAGTCGATGTCGCCAGCATTTACAGCAAAAGCTCAAGTAGTGTCTATCTGGAAACAGAAGAGTCAGTAGATCAGTTTGTAGACGCACTCAAAGCTGAATTGAAAAAAATTGTGGGTGACAAAAAGCGTGTGCGTATTCGCTAACTTGGGTTAGGGATATCGGCATCAGTCATTAATTAAAGGTTTTAACATGAATACCAGTAATATTAAAAAATACGCACCGCAAGCACGTAACGATTTTATCGCAGCGATGCGCAAGCAGGCCGCCAAATATGGCATCACCGCAGACAGCATTTTACCGGCTGAACAGAAAGGCGACTTGCTGCTGATTGGCGATCAGGTTTTTCCGCTATCCGTCATGAAATCTCGTGAGAAGCTGATCAAACGCATTCAAACCAGCAGTTTTGAGCAGACGATTGATTATATCGCTTACAGCTGGTTTAACCGTCTCTGTGCGATTCGCTACATGGAATGTAAAGGCTTACTGGATCATGGTCGCCGTGTACTGAGTAGTGCAGATGGTAGTGCAGGCTTGCCACAGCTTCTGGAAGAATGCTTGGATATTGACCTACCAGGTTTAGATGCCAGCCGTGTGGCTGAGCTTAAGCTGGATGGCAATAAAGACGAAGAGCTGTATCGGGAGCTATTACTGGCCCAATGCCATGCATTGAATCAGGTCATGCCACTCTTGTTTGAACAGGTTTCTGATGAGTCTGAACTACTGTTACCGGATAACCTGACTAAAACCGATTCGTTGATCCGTGATTTGGTCAGCAGCATTCCAGAAGAAGACTGGTCGGATGTACAGATTATTGGCTGGCTGTATCAGTTCTATATTTCTGAAAAGAAAGATCAAGTGATTGGTAAGGTCGTCAAGAGTGAGGATATCCCAGCCGCAACGCAATTATTCACCCCAAACTGGATTGTAAAATATCT
>NZ_JBLVOM010000065.1:0-740 GCF_053543775.1 Acinetobacter endophylla
AATCTTAAAAAAGACCGTTTAATCGATGATGACTGCACTTGTCCAGTTGGATATAACTGTAAACATGCTGCTGCTTTAGCGCGGTTATTCTTTCAAGAATATCGTCAGGAATTTCAACAGCGTTATGCTGAATCTCAATCTCCGCAGGGAATCGCAAAACGCCGATGGGGGGATGATCAGGCGCAGCGCTGGTTGAATGATTTTAAACGGTATTTGCAACAGACTGAACCAGAGCAATCTGTCAAAACAAACAATTATTTAATTTACCTGCTAGATCAGTCGGTCAGCTTAAAGAAATTGACAGTTGATGTTCAGAAAGCCAGACGCAATAAGAACGGCTCAATTGCAGGGGAAAGTTATTATACCCAATATGAAAATATCACCAGAAAGCATCTGACTTTACCTGAACAAAAACGACAATTATTTAACCAGATTTATTATTACGCCAAAATAAACAGCGACGAACGCTTTTATCAAAGCAATCTTGATATCTCAAGCATTTTATTGGAGCATTTCAAATCTTTTATTCAAAGTGGCGATGTGTACTGGAAAAAAAAGAGCCATACTGCACTTCAATGGTCAGAACAAGGCTATCACATCGAACTGATCTGGCAACAAGGTGTAAACAAACAGACAGAGCATTTAAACATTGAATTGGTCAATGGTGATATTCGACTCGATTTAAAATCAAATCCTCATATTCAGATTCTCGCGAGCCATCCACCATGTTATGTGGATAT
>NZ_JBLVOM010000066.1:0-1222 GCF_053543775.1 Acinetobacter endophylla
AAGCACTCCATCTCATTAGATTTAGACCGTTACATTGAGCAATTTTGTATTGTCTGTAATGAGCTTAACAACAGGGAATTAAATTCATCGAAGAAACTTAGTATCAAGGATTTGATAAAAAGAATAAAAAAGGAGATTGATGTAACAAACCACTCAGGGCCATCTCCTATTCATATAGAAAATGATGACACAGAAGTCGAGATAGATGAAAAATCAGCAACTATTCTTGATCCTACACATGATGATATCAGTAAGCGTGCAAGTTCTATGATATCCGATGAAAAGCTCAAAAAAATTATTCAGAGACGTGAAGTCCCATTTGTAAGTAATCCACTTTATCTAGCACCCAGTTTATTACATCAGGTATACAACGTATTGCACGATTGTTATCAGGATAAAATGCTCAAAGAAAATAGTACAATCTTTTATGATCAATCTTCTTTGGCATTATGTGGCATGATGTCACTGCTGACTGGTCTGAGTCAGAGGTGGTCCCACTTGTTTGAACAACTAAAAGCGTATTTATAAGTGATATTCCGCTCTAGTTAAGCCACCTTGTTTTGTTGGGGTAGCTGATCATAGTAAAACTCATTTGGTGTCAATTTGTCTAGACTCGAATGAGGTCGTTTCAAATTATAAAACTCAAAATATGCACTCAATTGCTTTTTCGCATCTGTGACACTGCTATAAGCTTTGAGATACACCTCTTCATATTTAACGCTCCGCCATAATCGTTCAACCATCACATTATCAATCCATCGACCTTTACCATCCATACTGATTTGAATGCCATTTGATTTCAATACATCAATAAATGCATCACTGGTGAACTGACTGCCTTGGTCTGTATTAAATATTTCAGGTGATCCATATTTTTCAATTGCTTCATTTAAAGCCGAAATACAAAAATCCACCTCCATACTAATCGATACCCTATGCGCAAGTACCTTGCGGCTATGCCAATCAATCACAGCACATAAATAAACAAAGCCTTTTGCCATAGGGATATACGTTATATCCGTAGACCACACTTGATTACTGCGCAGAATAGCCAACCCTTTGAGCAGATATGGATATTTACGGTGAGCTTGATTAGCCTGGCTTAAATTTGGTTTGCAATATAACGCCTGAATACCCATTTTCTTCATTAAAGTACGTGTATGACGTCGTCCTATATGATGTCCTTGACGATTCAACAAATCACGCATCATACGACTGCCTG
>NZ_JBLVOM010000067.1:0-984 GCF_053543775.1 Acinetobacter endophylla
CCAATGCCTGTTCAGCGACCTGACTTTTCCCGGTCACATGCAGTTCATGGAATTTACGACGTGCATGGGCCATGCAGCCCACCTCAATGACCTGACCTGATTTAAAGCGTGCTTTATAACCACTGTAATCATCACAGACTAGATTGCCCTGCCAGCCATTCAGGAACTCTGCAGCATGCTGGCCTGAACGACTATCCTGAAAGGGCACTGTTGCAAATAGGCTGACATGATAAGCTAAATATCTTATTTATTTCGAGATACAGCAGATGAATCCCTTCACTATCATCTTAAAGAAACAGAATGGCGTTGGATGAGGGAGCCTAATGAGCTAGCAACAGAGTTGTGGGACCTCATTAGGTAAAACTAAGTGCAAATCTGCTAGTCTAGAGCCATATTTATTAGCGATTGCGATTGGAAGTGTGGTGACTGGTGTAGCTTATGCCGTGATATAAAACAACGGTTAGAATAAGCCCTTCATAGAAGCTTTGTGAAAGCTATTTAGTGCAATAAATGAATATTATGCCCAATCCTATTTTGGATCATTTGGAGAGTCTCTACTTGAATTTGTCCAGGTAATAGATCATGAGCGATATTGCTGAATAGGATTGCAACCTTACAAATCGAGCCAATGTTCACCCCATCCATTGTAGTAAACATTAAGTTTTTTTTGAGCATGGATTTATTTTCTTCTGATACGTTGGCGAGCCCTACTGTTCTGAAATGACAGCTTTGTCCGTTATAATTGTATAAACATTTTGGTGTCTGGTAATTATGTCCTTATTGATCAATTTTCTATCTCGCTTTAGTACTGCAACTCTTCAGCGCAGTCTGAGCTATGCTAAACACATTGATAGGGAAACGATTGAGTTCTTTGAGGAAAATGATGATGTCACGATGTATGCTCAAATTGAAGGGACAGATTATTACGATACCGCGATTACCTATAATCTTAAAAAAGACCGTTTAATCGATGATGACTGCACT
>NZ_JBLVOM010000068.1:0-1462 GCF_053543775.1 Acinetobacter endophylla
TGTCTTCTTAGAATATTGTAGGCAATAAAGCCCCCCATAATTATTGACAAACTAAATCAGGTTGCTTGTTCCTCAAATGCTTGCCCTCCTGTAAATCACTTTTGATTTCTGGGTAACGCATTTCTATTTCCCAGCGCTGAGCATAAAGCTTCGCCAAGCCTATCAGTGGCTATGTCTTTGGGTTCATTAATAAAGTGATATAACGTCTAATTTTCCCTTCCTGCTCAACTTCAATCAAACGCACTTCCCAATACCCCCTAATGTTGGATTAAGTTTCTTGGCATTTGCTGATATTGGCATCCTGATATGAAAGTCATGCTGAGAATTACGCTTGATTTAGAATTGTTCAAACACAATTTAAACCAGATCCCTTCAGGAACCTTTGTTCTTACAGATAGAGGTTATCAAAGGATTTATACTTTGTATCCCAATACCCTGTTGCCATTAGAGGCCAAAAGCCGCTGTAAACTGGATCCTGAACTAAAAATCTATAATCAGGAAATCAATAAAGAAGAATAGAAATTAAGTATGTATTTGGCAGTCTAAAAACTTTCAAAATGCTTTCAGAACGTTATCGCAATAGAGCTAAAAGCCCCCCCTTTTGAGATTCAATCTAGTTGCTGGAATTTATAATTTGCAACTGAGTAAGAATGATTTATGAAGGAGGTCTAATCTAAGAAAATAAAAAAAATCCTAAAACCATTTAACTTCTTAGGATTTGAATGGGCAGGATATAAATATAAGCTTATGCTTGAATATCTAAGGTCATTTCAATTTTGTCCTGTGACCAGATTTCGATGTCATATTCAATCACTAGATCATCTGATTTTGAAATACGTTCAATATAAGTGGCGGTTTGACTTAAAGGAATACCTAAGTGCTGGCTCTCAAAATGAGACACACCGGTATTTTTAATTTTTAACTGACTACTCGTGTAATTATAATGAAAGTGATTTTTAATGACATCTTGTACCGAAGTAATCACATCATAATTCAGCACATCTGGAAACAGCGCAACAGGTAAATAATTATATTCTAGAAGTACAGGTACATCATCAGCATAACGTAAACGGATAATTTCAATAAAGCCCAATTTACGATTTTCTTCGCTAAAAAGATTACTGTGATCCAATCGCTCCAGCTGTCGGGTCGAGATCAGTTCAGTTCTGGCATTAAAACCCTGTGCCTTCATATAAGAACGAAAATTTTCAATTGAGTTTGGATAATATTGAATTTTTTTATTACTCACGAACCAGCCGAGATTTTGCCGTTTGAAAATTTTATCTTCGGCACGAAGCTGTTCATAGGCCTTACGCACTGTTTCCCTTGAACAGTCAAACTTTAATGCCAAGTACCGTTCGGATGGAATTATTTGATTAGAACTGTAATTTTTCAATTCAGCCTCAATCAAATCTCTGATTTCCATATACTTCATTCAGTGAATCCAGTGAGTGCTCATAAG
>NZ_JBLVOM010000069.1:0-813 GCF_053543775.1 Acinetobacter endophylla
TCATCAGACTGTTCAACACGTTAATGCGGCAAGCACAACAGGTACGACCATCTATACATGCCCAATGCATCCAGAAATCAGGCAAGATCATCCTGGAAACTGTCCTAAATGCGGAATGACACTGGAGCCACTCATTCCTGAATTAGAGGAAGATGAGAATCCGGAGTTACGTGATTTCCGCCGACGCTTCTGGTGGACACTGCCATTGACCATCATCGTGACTTTTTTGGCGATGTTTGGTCATCAAATGAACCTATTCGACATGGCGGTTCAGAGCTGGATTGAATTAGTGTTGTCACTGCCGATCGTACTCTGGGCAGGTTGGCCATTTTTTTCCCGTGGTTGGCAATCGGTCGTGAATCGCAGCCCGAACATGTGGACCCTGATCGGTCTAGGTACAGGGGCTGCTTTTATTTACAGTGTGGTTGCAACTGTAGCGCCACAAATCTTTCCAGACTCATTTATCTCCATGGGTCGTGTCGCTGTTTACTTTGAAGCTTCAGCGGTCATCATTTCTTTGACCCTACTGGGGCAAATACTGGAATTAAAAGCACGTTCGCAAACTTCTGCTGCAATTAAGTCACTCCTCGGACTTGCTCCTAAAACAGCTCGCCGAATCCTGCCCGATGGAACTGAGGAAGATGTTCCTCTGACTCATGTCCATGTAGGAGATTTACTCAGAATTCGCCCAGGTGAAAAAGTTCCTGTGGATGGTGTAGTCACCGATGGAAGCAGTTCATTGGATGAATCTATGCTGACAGGTGAACCTTTACCGATCACTAAACGCATCGGTGATAAAGTCATTGGTGCTAC
>NZ_JBLVOM010000070.1:0-2094 GCF_053543775.1 Acinetobacter endophylla
CTGAACGTGACTATGTGGTGATGTTGTCAGATTTTCATGAAAAAACCAGTGATCAAATTCAGAAAGATCTTAAAATTTCAGCTGAATATTATCAAGATCAGCGTGAAACCTTGGGTGATGTTTGGAAGCAGGTTAAACGTGATGGCATAAAAGCGACATGGTCTGACCGCAAAATGTGGAATCAGATGCGTATGCTAAAAACCGACATGTCGGATGTTACAGGTTATACCTTCCTCATTAATGGCAAAACACCTGAACAAAATTGGACAGGAATGTTTAAACCGAATGAAAAAATTCGCCTACGTTTTGTGAATGCATCTGCGATGTCTTTCTACGATGTCCGTATTCCTAACTTGAAAATGACTGTGGTCAGTGCTGATGGTCAGCCTGTAAAACCTGTTGCTGTGGATGAGTTTCGTATTGGCACAGCTGAAACTTATGATGTGATTGTGGAGCCAAAAGGTGGACATTATCAAATTGAAGCTGAGTCAATTGACCGTGCAGGCTATGCGATTGGTACACTGCACAATGAATTAAATCCTATGACACATGGCATTCATATGCCTGCACCACGTCCACGCTCACTTTTGACCATGGAAGATATGGGACATGGTGGCGGTGATCATGCAGGAATGGATCATTCGAAAATGAACCACGGCAATATGCAAGGCATGGATCACTCGAAAATGGATCATTCAAAAATGAACCATGGCGATATGCAAGGCATGGATCACTCGAAAATGGATCATTCACAGCATGGCACAGCAAAACCACAAGAAAATGATCAAGTGGTTTATGGTTGGGCAAATGCATCTACACCTGCGGGCAATAAAGCCTTGCAATATAGTGATTTAAAATCTTTAGAACCGCAAAAAGATACTCGTGAAGCTAGCAGTGAATTAGTAGTGCGTTTGGGCGGTACTATGGAGCGTTATATTTGGACGATTAACGGTAAAAAATTCAGCGATGCTGAGCCATTAAAAGTGAAGTATGGCGAGCGTATCCGTATCAAATTTATTAATGACAGTATGATGGCGCACCCCATGCATTTACATGGCATGTTTATGCAGTTGGAGAATGGTCAAGAGTCGGTAGATATGCCGAATAAACACACATTGATTGTACCACCGGGTAAAACAGTGACTGCTTTATTAACTGCGGATGAGTTGGGCGAATGGGCAATCCATTGTCATTTGTTGTATCACATGAGTGCAGGAATGATGAACAAGTTGATCGTGGCAAATGTTAGCGATGAACAAGTGTCTACAACACCAATTCAAGGTACAAATTCGACTCAAACTCACCAAGTAACTGAGCAAAAAGGAGCTGGACATGCACATCACTAATTTTGTATTTAAAGCGTTTTTTTCTGTTGCGGTATTGAGTTTAACAAGCTTAAGTTTGGCGCACGAAGGGCATCATTCAACTGCTCAGACTGATGGAAAAAATGTACCATCAATGAATCATCAAGCGATGTCTGAGATGGATCATTCACAGCATTCTCCACAAGAGCATGCACAACACATGCAGATGATGGGGAAAATGAATCATGCTGCACATTCAGCACCGATGAACCATCAACATGCAGGTCATCAGCCAATGCATCACAAATCAACAGAGAAACAGCAAGATCAAAAAGTACAGAAAGGAGATCAACATGCGCACCATTAATCTTTTTTCTAAAACTGTTTTAGCAAGCTCTTTGTTGATGGTCAGTGCAGTGAGTTTGGCACATAATGGTGAAGATCATAGTGCGCCTGAAAAAATGACAGTTGCTACATCTTCTAGTCAAAATCAGCCGATGCAAATGGATCGCTCTCAAATGAACCATAGCCAAATGAATCAGGCACAACATCAGGCAACATCTACGGTTAATCATTTACATCATGTACCAGATGCGAATGCTCAGCAGAGTTCGCATTATGATCATCGCTCAGAACACGGTGCGCAAATTTATGCGATTACGACAGTGGACAATAAGTGGCTTGTCAATGAAGATGGCACAGGTGATTTAAAGTCAGAGTTTGAAACCCGTATTGGCACAGATGAAAATAAGGTTTTTATTAAAATTCATGCCGATAAAGAAGAATCGCA
>NZ_JBLVOM010000071.1:0-423 GCF_053543775.1 Acinetobacter endophylla
TCAACTCAAACACGAACATTGACAATTTCACTACAATAAACGTTCGCTTTTGAGCGGTTTTATTTTGACAATAATCCTTTAATCAGTAGTAATAAAGTGAAAAATGCTTACTCTGCCAAAGATACTCCAATATATTCCTTAGCCTAGAGAAGCTGGCCCAATGGCACTTCAGCAGTCTTTCGAAAGAAAAAAAGGGGAACGCTAATAGCGCTCCTCTTCTATAATCCTATTCTATTTTACAACCAGCACTGGAATACGGGCACTTTGCACCACGTTATGGCTTACACTGCCCAGAACGAATTCACGGATGCCTCCAAGGCCGCGGCTGCCGATGATAATAACATCCACTTCTTGCTGTTTGGCGTATTTCAAAATCACTTCAGCAGGCGAGCCCTGCAGCAATTCCACCACTGGATTCAGGCC
>NZ_JBLVOM010000072.1:0-398 GCF_053543775.1 Acinetobacter endophylla
GTGAATTCTTCTGGTATGGCTGTGGTCACTGTTTCACGTTGGAACCGCATATGCAGGACTGGTTGAAAAAATTACCCAAAGATATCCGTTTTGTACGTACACCTGCTGCAATGAACCCGCTTTGGGAACAGGCTGCACGTGCTTATTATGTTTCAGAAGCCCTGGGTGTGCGTCAAAAAGCACATTTACAGTTATTCCATGATATTCATGACAAGCAGCGTCCAATTTTAGAACAGGCACAATTGGCCAAGTTCTATACCCGTTATGGTATTTCTGAAGAGAAATTTAACACGACTTATAAATCATTCCCGATTTCGTCAAAAATTGCTCAGGCAAAAAATTTGACTGCTCAATATCAGTTAAGCGGTGTACCAGCGGTGACCGTGAATGGTAAATAT
>NZ_JBLVOM010000073.1:0-313 GCF_053543775.1 Acinetobacter endophylla
TATAAGTGAAGCATTGACGATCCTCTCTAATGATTCTGATATGATCGCTAAAAAAACAGTTTATGAAAAACAGAATGAAGAAAAAGTGGCGATTCAACGTAAAGAAATGATGGAAAAAGCAAAAAAAAATCAAGAGGTAACAGTAGAGAAATCCGTTATAATTGTTCAAGATGATACCTACAAATCTTTATATCCCGATATGATTCAAGTCATTAGTCGAAACAATACAGAGAAAGTGATAAGAAATATGACGGTATCTATGGTAGGATTTGATTCTAACGGGCTTCCTATAAAGATTAAACGTCAATATGGA
>NZ_JBLVOM010000074.1:0-548 GCF_053543775.1 Acinetobacter endophylla
CGGTTAATCTTTGACGGTAAACTTCATTTTGATAGCCAGCTACTTCAATAATTGTGGTCGGTAGAGTATCTAACAAAATTATATCCGGACGTAAGTCCAGAAAATGTTCCGTTACATTGCCTACTAGCGGTTTATTGAATTTTCGATTATTCTCCCTTAAGTACTGAACCATTGTTTTTTCATAACTAGATTCAACCGGGATACCGGTAAAAGGCTCAGCCGGTTCAAATATTAGTTCGAAGTCTTGTAACGTATCGTTTTTATCAATTTTATAGAGTATCCAATAGCCCGTTGATACGTTTCTGGCTGTCAATGTGGCTGAGCTATAAACTGATTTTAATATACTAATATCTCCCAATCTTACGGAATGATCGTCTAAAGAAAATATAGGGAGTTTCACTGTGTTAGGGCTTGATTCGGATACTTCGCCAGGAAAATTAGTTTTATCTCCCCAGGCAATTAAAATACGATGCTTTCGATAGTTGTACCAGCTTTTTTCATCTTTAGCCAAATAGATATTATTAGAATTTAATTCAATCTTATCTATC
>NZ_JBLVOM010000075.1:0-333 GCF_053543775.1 Acinetobacter endophylla
ACGGTATCGAACATGCCTTCTTTGTCTTCCTGCATATCCTTGTTATACGCCAGAGGCAGAGACTTCAGTACGGTCAGCAGACCGATCAGGTTGCCGTAGACGCGGCCTGTTTTGCCCCGCACCAGCTCCGGTACATCCGGGTTCTTCTTCTGCGGCATAATGCTGCTGCCTGTGCAAAAAGCATCATCCAACTCCACGAAGCTGAACTCCGTGCTGCTCCATAGCACCAGTTCCTCGCTGAGCCGGGACAGATGCGTCATGACGAGCGCCGCGTTCGCCAGAAACTCCACAATGAAATCGCGGTCGCTGACCGCATCCAGGCTGTTCTCATAT
>NZ_JBLVOM010000076.1:0-13013 GCF_053543775.1 Acinetobacter endophylla
GGTATTCACTACACCCGAATTGCAAGTGATCATTGGGACAGTTTCATCACTGCTTTTAAAAACTGCAAGCAAAGTATTGGTAAGTTTTTTACTGTAGGAATTGAAGGTAATAATTGCAAAATAAGGCATCGAATAAGGCGTGGTTTTAGAAGAAGTTGTAATTTCTCCAAAAAGCTTGAAAACCATTTTAAAGCCTTCGACTTAACCTTCTTTTACATCAATAATGGCTTCATTTAATGTCAGCATACTTTTTAAAACACCACCTAATAATTTTCCTGTTGTTATAAATATTCTTATAATTTTAGCAGCGGTCTTAATGACTCGACTGCGGTAACTCAGTGACCAGTCGTAAAGATACAGACAACTCGTCTAACTGAAAATGCGGTCTCAAAAAGACCACAGATTTGTAATGTCCAGGTTCAGCCGGATTTTCTACAACTTTTATCGAAGCTTCACGCAGTGGATACTGTGCTTTGGCTTCCTGTGAAGCGCCATCATCCAAAAGTACATATTGAGACAGCCAGTCGTTTAGAAATGCTTCGACATTTCCTGCAGATGTAAAACTTCCCACCTTATCTCGCATCATTGCTTTTAAATAATGAGCGATTCGCGAGACTGCCATAATGTACTGTATCTGACTGGATAATGCGGAATTGGCATTGGCAATATCGTTATCATATTTCTTTGGTTTTTGGGTAGATTGGGCACCGAAGAACGCGGCATAATCGGTATTTTTACAATGTACTAATGGAATAAAGCCAAGATCACTGAGTTCTTTTTCACGACGGTCCGTAATCGCAATTTCAGTCGGGCACTTAAATATGATTTCTCCATCATTGGTTTTAAAGGTATGCACTGGCAGACCTTCGACCAAACCGCCACCCTCAACCCCACGAATCGCAGCACACCAGCCATGCATATCAAAGGCATTGGTTAAACGCGTCCCCAAAGCATAAGCAGCATTCATCCACAGGTATTCATTATGATTTTCACCTGAAACTTCTTCTACATAGTTAAAGCCTGCTGTCGTATTGCCATCTTTAGGATGATAAGGTAAACGGCCTAATACTCGTGGAATAGTCAATGCCAGATAACGAGCATCATCACTTTCCCGGAATGAACGCCATTGCACATATTCAGCTGTTTCAAAAATTTTAGAAACATCGCGTGGGCGATCAATATCAGTAAAAGTTTCCAATCCGAACATGGAAGGACTTGCAGCTGAGAGAAACGGTGCATGTGCCGCTGATGCTACATGTGAAATCTGCTCGAGCAAATACAGGTCTGAAGGTGTGCGATCAAACTCAAAGTCACCAATGAGGGTCGCATAAGGCGCACCGCCAAATGAACCATATTCTTCTTCATAGATTTTTTTAAATAGAGTACTTTGATCAAAGTCGCTGGCACTTTGAAAATCTTTAATCAATTCTTTTTTGGTCGTATTCAACATACGAATTTTAATTAAAGAGTGTGATGGCGTTTCCTGACAAAAGTAATACAGCCCTCGCCAGGTGGACTCAACTTTTTGAAACTGCTCGTGATGCATGATCTTGCTCAGATGGGTAGAAATAAGCGCATCAATTTCTGCAATGCGTTTATCTAAAGCCAAGGTCATATTGTCTGAAACTATAACGGTACCGGCCATGACTTCCTTGGCCAACTCACCAATCAAACTTTTGGCCCGATCATGTTCTTCTTCATTACGCGCAATTTGACTACGTTCAACAATAGAGTCCAGAATTGAGTATTCTTCAATAGCAACATTCGTGGTAGTTGCAGCATTAGAGTGATTCATTGTCTGCCTCCATACTCATTTTACGGATTTGGTCGGTATTTTTTAAAATATCATCCAGTAAATCTTCTAGACGTTCATTATTGGATATTTTATTGCGTAAATCAGTTAAACGTTCTCGTGCTTCTACCAGTTTTCGCAAAGGTTCGACTTGTTGGACTACCTGTTCTGGCCGAAAATCATCCATCGCATTAAAAACCAAATCTACTGATATTGTGCCACTCTCTTCAGTCAAACTATTTTCCACCTGAAAACTGGCACGAGGCGCCAGAGACTGCATCACCTCATCAATATTTCCCAAGTCTACATTGATAAATTTTTTATCTTTGAGCTTGGTTTTTTCAAGTTCCGATGCTGCTGAAAAATCTCCCAAAACCCCTACCACAAAGGGTAATTCTTTAATTTCACGGCCATCACCGACCTCAACATCGTAGGTCAATTGCACACGTGGTGGTCGAATACGCTGTAATTTTTTTTGTACACTTTCACGCTTAGCCATCATGATTTTCCTTATTAATTATTATTTAATGATCCAAATGGATTAGTACTAGGAGTGGGGGTTCGTGTACTGATACTTTCTGTTTTTTTACTACTGATAGCAGCCGTATTATTTTTTAGATTGCTTTTCGATGCTTTATTTTTATTTTGACTTAGGTTTTGTTTTACTGGGATATTTGGTTTCTTTTTAGTCTGTTTTACTTTTGAGTTCCGCGCTGTCATTAAGGCAGATGCAGAAAATTTTGCTACAGGCTGTGCCAGATAAATATGTTCACTTAGCGACTTGGCTTGTGGATAGGTAGAGTCATTTAAGGCACGGACTTCTGTACTACGCATCTGTTCCAGACTTTGGGAAGATATCCCAACTCCTGCCAGGAATTCTAGATCAGTTAAATCTTGATGAGTATAATTTTGCTGATGTAATTGCTCGATTAAATTGAGCGCTTTCAGATGATCACCGACTTCAACATAGCGTTTGGCAATTTGGGTAGACAATTGCTGCTGCAGATGCATATTTTTTCTTGCTGTCTTGTCGCATAACTGCTGGTATAAATCAATGATAGTTGAATCAGTATCATTTTTTGCTTGTGGATAGCTCTTGATACATGATTTTTTTAATTCTGCTGCATGGGTTTGAGCAAAACATAGCTGCGCCATCCCTGAGATGAGCAATACAATAAAACCTAGATTATTTTTCAAAATAAGCCTCAATTTTTGGTTATTGTTTTATATTTTTATAATCAAAATTTATTTTTCTATTTTTATAATTCAAAAATCTAGTTGCGGATTTAACAAAAAATTATCACAGGAAGTCAATACATAAATGCGTTTTTGTTAAATTATTTTATGTAATTTTTAAAATGGTAAGATTCCGACCAATGAATGCAGACATTTGGATAGACTTGAGTAGAATATGCCAAAAATCTTGAGCCAATATATCTTGATTGCTCATAGAAAAACTTAAATAAATAAAAATAAACCTAATAATAACAAATATATAGCTATAAATTCCAAAAACATCAGGCTGTATATTCTAAGAGAGAAAAATATGAGTAATTTAAAAATTTTGATTACAAAATTATCTGAGCATGCACGCCTATGCCTTGAGAAATCAGCGAATTTCTGCATCAAACAGCGAAATCATGAAATCGAAATTGAGCATTTTCTCTTAGAATTGCTACAGCAGCCAGACCTGAACGATCTCAAATTATTGCTCAAAAAGTATAAAATTTCCGAAGATGATCTCACCCATGATCTGAATCAGAGCATTCAGCAAATGACTAAAGGCAATTCTCGTACGCCTATCTTTGCCAAATCCATTATTCGTGCATTAGAACATGCCTGGCTTTTGGCTTCAGCAGAACAGAATCCGATGATCCGCAGCGGACATTTACTGGTTGCCCTGCTCACTGCACCTGATCTATATCAAATGACGATTCGTGCTTCTACTTTATTTGAGCTATTTCCAATTGATCATCTCAAACATCATTTTTTGGAGCTCTGCGAGCAGAGTATTGAAAACCCGAGCTATGCTCAGCTTACTAAGGTAAAAGAAGATTCACCTAACGCACAGCTAAAATTAAATAAAACACTGGCACTCGATCAATACACCATTAATCTGACTGAAAAAGCACGCCAAGGCCAAATCGACCCGGTGATCGGTCGTGAGTTTGAAATCCGTTTGATGCTGGATATTCTGATGCGCCGTCATCAGAACAATCCCATACTTACCGGCGATCCGGGAGTCGGTAAGACTGCTGTAGTAGAAGGATTGGCCCTGAAAATTGTGAATGATCAGGTACCTGATGTACTCAAAAATGTAGAACTTCATGTATTGGATCTGGGCTTATTACAAGCAGGTGCCAGTGTAAAAGGCGAGTTTGAGAATCGCCTGAAGCAAATCATTCAAGAAGTTCAGTCCTGCAGTTATCCTATTATCCTGTTTATTGATGAAGCCCATACGCTGATTGGTGCAGGTGGTCAGGCTGGTCAGAATGATGCCGCCAATCTGTTAAAACCAGCTTTGGCACGAGGAGAACTGCGTACTATCGCCGCTACTACTTGGGCGGAGTACAAACAATACTTTGAAAAAGATGCTGCGCTTAGCCGCCGTTTTCAGGTAGTGAAGGTAGAAGAACCTACTGAGGAAGTCGCCATCGATATGTTGCGTGCCATGATTCCGGTCATGACTCAGCATTTTCAGTTGCAGATTGATGATGCAGCAATTGCTGCTGCGGTACGTAACTCGCATCGTTATATCAGTGGACGGAAATTACCGGATAAGGCCATTAGTGTATTAGATACAGCCGCGGCACGAGTTGCTTTGAGCCAAAATGCACAACCTGCAAAGTTAGACCAGTTACAGGCACAGCTGCATAATCTTCGGCTTGAACATGAGATTTTAAATCAGGAGCATCAAAATTTTCCGTGTCATCAGACACGTTTAATTGAATTATCAGAAAATATTTCAAATTTGGAACAAGAAATTTCTCAGATAAGCCTGCAATGGCAGCAAGAACTTCAACTGGTTCAGGAAATAAAATTATTACAGGTTCAATCCAAAAAAATTGAAAATAAAAATAAAATTAAAGTATTACAGCAGCGTTTGACCCAGATTCAGGCTGATCACCCACTTGTGTTCGAGCGTGTAACAGTCCCTATGATTCATCAGATCATTTCTGACTGGACCGGAATTCCAGTCGGTAAAATGATGAATGATGAAATCCGACAGGTCTTAAAACTCCAAGATAAATTATCGCAGCGTGTGATGGGTCAGGACTTTGCTTTGCATCAACTGGTCCAAGGTATTAAAACATCTAAAGCAAAACTGGATGAT
This sequence comes from Acinetobacter endophylla, assembly GCF_053543775.1. Classification (NCBI taxonomy): domain Bacteria; kingdom Pseudomonadati; phylum Pseudomonadota; class Gammaproteobacteria; order Moraxellales; family Moraxellaceae; genus Acinetobacter; species Acinetobacter endophylla. Next base: position 5,127 of record NZ_JBLVOM010000076.1, read on the forward strand.
CCGAACAAACCACAAGGTGTATTTTTATTGCTTGGTCCAAGCGGTGTGGGAAAAACTGAAACTGCCCTGGCCTTGGCTCAAGAATTGTATGGAGGTGAGTCGCATCTGATCACGATCAATATATCGGAATATCAGGAAGCACATACCGTGTCTTCGTTAAAAGGTGCTCCTCCAGGTTATGTCGGTTATGGTCAAGGTGGTGTGTTGACTGAAGCAGTGCGTCGTAATCCTTATAGTGTGATTTTACTGGATGAAATCGAAAAAGCTCATTCTGATGTGCAGGAATTATTTTATCAGGTCTTTGATAAAGGCATGCTGGAAGATAGCGAAGGTCGGCTGATTGATTTTAAAAATACGACAATTTTATTAACTTCAAATGTCGGTTCTAGTGCCATTATGCAGGCCTGTTTAAATCAACCCGTCGAAAACTGGCCGGATGCAAATAGATTAATTGAACTGCTCAAACCAAGTTTATATCAGCAATTTAAACCGGCATTTTTAGGGCGTATGCAGATTGTGCCTTATTATCCTTTACACGATGAGCTATTGATCCAGATTATTCAGCATAAACTGGGGAAAATTACCCGACGCATTCAGCAGCAATATGTCACCCAGGTCACTTATAGTGGGGACTTGCTCGAACTTCTGCTCAGCCGATGTACCGAGGTTGATAGTGGTGCGCGCAATATTGATCATATTTTAAATGCTTCAGTATTGCCTGCTTTGGCTACAGAAATATTGAGAACCATGAGTGAGGGAAAGATTCCTAAACTGATTCATATTGAGATCAAGAATGATGAAATTTTTTATAGCGTAGATCCTAAAGTTAAAATAGCACCAAAAGTACGGTCTAAAAACAGTAAAGTAGATGCTGCCTAGTAGAAGTAAATTAAAGCTAATAATAAATAAAATATAATAGTTGGAATAAATATGAGTCTGGAATTTGAATATTTATTGAAAAGTATTTCAGCCGATCAGCCCTGTGGCATGGATTTTTCATTTTCAAATGATTTTCATGTGATTAAAAAGGCCAGAACTCGCGATGATCCTTTATTGGACCAGGGTGACTGGGTCTCGGAACCGAAACAGGCCAATTGGCAACTTGTACACGATAAAATAATTGAATTATTAACTGAAAAAACCAAGGATATACGCCTATATAGCTGGCTCATAGAGGCTTGGAGTCATTTCTATGGTTTTGAAGGGATTGTCAGAGGGTTAGAGTTGACCCAGCAAAGCCTTGAGCGATATTGGTTAACCTTACATCCCCAAATCGAAGAGGATGATCTTGATCAGCGTTTGGGATTATTAAAAGGTTTGATTGCGCAACTGCCAACGCTGATGAAACAGGTGCCTTTGGTCAGTTCTGCACCTTTTTATAGTTTAAGCGATTATGAGGTATTACTGCATCAGCGCAATATACAGCTCAAACAGCAGCAAGATGATTCTTCTGAATATAATGCTGTTCAGGACTTGGAGTATTTTGAGCAATTGTTGCTGAAGACTCCTCAAACAGTGTTAAACCAGAATGAACTATATTTTCAGGAAATTCAGAAACAATGGCAACGCCTTAAAAATACACTGGATCTTTTGCTGGGCCCGGATGCACCGAGTTACGCGAGCACAGATTCTCAACTGGAATCAATCTTTTCTAGTATCAAACGCATTTATAAAACTGATATTTCTCCAATATCTCAGGATCAAATAAATACATCGCAATCCGGCACTCTCAAAATACCTGAAATAATAGTAATGAATACCTCGCTTGAAGATATACAAGAATTTCGACTTCACGCCCAAAATCATCTGGCCAATCGTCAACAGGCGATGCAGTTATTACAACAAATATCTGAATATTTTCAATCGCATGAACCACATAGTCCAGTAAGCTACATGCTGCAAAAGACAATCAAATGGAGTCAGATGCCATTACATGAATGGCTGGCTCAAGTCATTAAGAACGATAATCCGATTGAAAATGTACATGAATTACTGGGTGTATATGCCAACGATGAACCTAAGAATGAGTGGTAAATATTAAAATGTTTAAAGCAGAAAAAGTACTTTGGGGCGAAGGTCTATTTTTAAGACCGCAGCATTTTCAATTACAGGATGCCTATCATGAACAACGCTTGAGTCATATGATTCGGGCGACATTTCTTTTTGCTCACGGAATACAGTCTATTCAGTTTGATGAAGCTCAATTCAATATGCATATATTGGCATTGAGCAAAATTGAAATGATCTGGCAAGATGGTGAAATTTATCAGGCACCTGCACAGGATTTATTACCAGAACCGGTACAACTGGATACCTTAAACCTGCGTGGTGAAATGCTAATTTATTTGGCTTTACCAATGCTACAACCGAACAAGCAGAATGTAAGTCATGCTGAAAACACTCAGACGAGTCGTTATCACTCACATTTAATCTCTACTCATGATTTATTCACCGATGCCACTACAGCGGAGATCACCCTGTTACGCCGTCGGGCAGAATTTAAACTTTTTGAAGTTGGCCATGAACCTCAGCAGCCTCTGGATGGTTATTTATATCTTCCGGTTGCTCAAATCAAAAGACAAAGTTCGGGAAATTTTAATTTTGATCATAAATTTATTCCTCCAATTTTACATATTCAGGCCTGTGAATATCTGCTAGACAATTTAAAGCGAACTTTAAATATCATCCGGGCTAAGATTAAAACGATTCAATCCAATAATCGGGAAAATGAACAGAAACTGATTGAATTCCGTTCTGGGGATATCGTCTCTTTCTGGCTAGTGAATGCCTTAAATACTGCTTATGCAACCTTAAATCATATTTTGCAATATCCCCAAATTCATCCGGAACGGCTATATGCGGAACTTTTAAGACTAAGCGGCTCCTTACTCACATTTTCAACAGCCTATGACATCGATCAACTACCGCAGTATCAGCATCATCATTTGTATGACAGTTTCAATCAGCTTGATATTATTCTCAGAGATTTACTCGATACAATTATTTCGAATCGATATATCAGCATCAGCTTAAAAGAAACGCGCCCGTCCTATTGGCTCGGTAGTCTGGAGACTGACAAGATCAGTCGCAATACCCGGCTATATCTTGCTGTATCGAGTAGCATTATGCCTGCACATGATCTGATTGCCTATGTTCCGATCCGTTTTAAAGTCGGCAGTAGCATAGATGTAGAACAACGTGTGGTTGCAGCTTTGCCTGCTGTACCCGTCCAGCACCTCATGCAGGTTCCTACTGCAATTCCAGTACGTTCCGGTGTGCATTATTTCGAGATCGAACCAAATAATGAACTGTATCAGCGCATGCTGGATTCAGAATCAATTTGTGTTTATATCTCGAACGGTTTTAAGGATATTACGGTTGAACTGATTGCTGTCATGAATGGATAAAATAAAAATGAATACAATCGCTAATTCTCCTTCTTCACTTTTTGATGATGATCAAATCGGGGCCGGTTATACAGCCATGCAATCTGTAGAAAGCTACCCTACCTATACGAATAGTCTGGTAGATTTACTGCATGACGGCTTCTATATTGTTTTCCTGTTAAAAAATCATTATCTCCCTACAGATATTGAAGCCTTTCGTGAAAAAATTCTGGAGATGTTGAAAAGTTTTGAACATCAGGCACGTCAGATGCAATTTTCAGCTAAAGATATTCAAGATGCAAAATATGCCTATTGCGCTTTAGTAGATGAAACAATTGTCACGCAGCAGGATGAGCAATTTTTTGATCTGCAAAATGCCTGGATGATCAGTCCCTTGCAGTTGATCCTGTTTGGCTCACAACTTGCAGGTTTTCGCTTCTTTGAACATCTGGAAGAAATACGCCATAAAGATAAGCAACGTCTGGCAGTATTAGAGGTATATCATCATTGCCTTTTATTGGGATTCCAGGGAAAGTATCGAATTGAATCTATTGAGCATTTAAATAGTCTGATTGCTCGTATCGGAGATCAGATTGATTATCTCAAGTGTAAAAAAGTTGCTTTTTCTCCTTTTTCAGCAATTCCAGATCAAATCCGACATATCATCCATCGTGAATTACCATTTTTCTGGATTCTGATATTTTTATTATTATTTGCTGTGATCAGCTTTGTGGTTTTTAAATATGCCTTGTCAACAGAACAAGCTGCTGTGTTTTCTCAATATCAAAATTTGATTAGCACTCCTGCTGAACAAGCTTATATTACGATTCATTTACCCTAACTCAATTTTCAAATAAATATGATGAACCCTTATAAAAAATAAAGACTTAAAAAATGGCGCCGTTGGATAAGTTATGCTCCAAAAAATATTTTTAAAGTTATCATTAGATCAATCATTCAACTAATGATTTTGATTATATTAAGCAGCTTTATTGTATTAAGCTTGACTATGTTGGTACTACTGTCTTACGAATTGCGATTAAGAATACAGGATTTATTTCTTGATTTGATTCCACAAAGCAGACAACAATTTGCTCAAGTAAAACAGTTTGTGCAGAAATTTCATCGGGCTGCATCGCCAGAGCACCTTCAATCTGAATGGTATTTACAGCAATGGTGGATTTTGATTGCAGGATTTAGCTTATTTGCCAGTATTTTAATGTTCACTTTTACGCAGCCACTTACTGCAAGTAAGTTTGAAGCTGAATATTTAAGGAAAGTTGATCCACAGATTTATGCATTATTAGATGGGCAAATATTAACAGCGCCAACTGAAGTCGATGAACAGCTTATTATTGAAGCCTTACAAGAAGAAGTTTTAGCAAATCATTCTGTAATTTCAGCGCAAAGCCTTAATCTGAATATTGAAGACATTCATATAAATCCAAATATCAGCACAGCAGACCGTAAATGGCATAAGATGAATCCACGATTTAAACAGCGCTTACTGATGGTGTTTAAAATTATGCGCGAACAGCATGGTTATGAGCTGGTTGTACTCGAAAGTTATCGAAGTCCGGAAAGGCAAAACTCTTTGGCGACCAACAGTAATATTACTAAGGCTAAAGGCTTTCAAAGTTATCATCAGTTTGGTTTGGCTGCAGATATTGCCTTTAAACGCGATGGTAAGGTGGTGATTAGCGAACGTGATCCATGGGCCATGCGTGGTTATGAGTTATATGGCCAGATTGCAGAATCGGTGGGTTTAACCTGGGGCGGTCGCTGGAAATCCATTAAAGATTTTGGACATACTGAATATCGTATGCCCGGTTTAAAGAAAACAGCTGAAATGGCTCATCAACTCATTCATGAAGGACAATTACAGACTCAAACATTTCAGCCTTAAGCATAAAAAGTGAATTAATTTAGAAAGGCCTGCATGTGTTTGATCACTTCATCTGGTTTTTCACCATGCAGCCAATGTCCTGTATTTTCAATGCATTCAATTTTCGCCTGAGAAAATTGCTCATCAATTGCTGTAAAGTGTTCAGGTTTTGAGATATAAAAAGAATTACCGCCACGAAGAAATAAAGCTGGCAGATTAATTTTTTCGACCTTTTCCCAATCCATAATATCTGGATAATGATCAAATAAAGCCTGAACATTAAAGAGCCACTGCCCTTTATTAAAGGATTTTAATAAAAACTGAATTACCATTTCTTCATCAATGTATTCACGCATAATTTTTGCTGCCTCAAGTCGTGAAGCAACATTTGCTTGCTGCACCGCAAATAAAGCTTTAAAAATCTCAGTATGATGACTCTCATGATATTGGATTGGTGTAATATCCAGGACGACCAACCTTTCAGTTTGTACACGGGCTAAATCAGCCAATTTCATGGCAATTTTCCCACCCATGGAATGCCCTACTACTACGAACTTTTGAATATTTAAACTGGATAAAGTTTCTAGGACATCTTCAGCCATAAGCTGATAATTTAAGTCTGAACTATGAGCAGAAAGACCATGATTGCATACATCAAGTTGGATCACGGTTCTTTGCTCAGAAAAATATCGAGCTAGTACGCCTAAATTACTTAAACTACCGAATAAACCATGAATGAAGACCATTGGAGATAGTACTGACGTTTCGTGGTGTTGAAGTTGATAATTTAGGATCATTTGAGAATTCCATGATTTCTTTGTTTAAGTGTTTATAGTGGGTTTATATTTGGAATTAATCAATTGCGAAATTTTTAAATATAAAATCCTGCTTAGGCTATTTTATGGGGATATATTTTGCTTAGGCTAAATAATTCATAAACGAATCATAAGTATTTAAAATTACGATTTTAGATCTGGATGGATATTTGGCTATCTATAAATAAGAAAGAAGATGGTTGAGTTGTGGTGCAGACTAAATAAAATTAATGAAAATCTTAAAACTGGGATTTAATAACATGTAAACCACTTTTAGGTCAGAGTGTTTCTTAAACTAACTCGCTGTTATTACCCAAATAGACTGAGGTAATTTTGAAAATATTGTTTTTAATTATTCATTGCTTATTATTTATCAAAAAATGACTATTCATAAGTAGCTTATTAATCCACTTGATTCTGTTTAGAATAATACGTCTTAAGTCCAAATGAGTTACAGGTAGTAAACATCAGCATTATAAATTTCCCCTCTCTCCCTTTCTTGATAAAGTTGTTAAAATTATGTATTGCTTAGGCTATTTTAATATCTTAGGATGTTCAAGTTATTAGCTTAAATATAAACGTGCAATCACGCTATCCTACTTAAATTGTTCTGTTCAAGAAATACACCGCATAAATAAGACATTTTTTAGAAATTACAAAACCACGGTTATTCATTTATTCTTATCAATAGATTAAATACAGTGGATATATCCCCGAGGTAAGCTGTCATTAAAAAGTAAACATGTATTCTTTTCCGAATTGGTTTGATACTCTCTCCACCCATTGCTCTATTTTATCAGCTGTCATGACTTGAAAATCTCGCCAATAATATTTCATCTGCTTCCATACCATCTCGATTCGATTTAACTCAGGGCTATAAGCTGGAATAAAATACAAATTCGTCGAAAAGTTACTTTTAAGTAGCTCTCTGTAATCAGCCATCTTTTTACTTCTATGAATCGAGGCATTATCAACAATAAGAACCAATGGAAGGTTATAAGTCTGTTTTACTTGTTGAGCTATTCCAGTTAAATAGGCATAAAACCAAGTGCTTGTAACTGACTCTTGTAAACAACTTGTCACCAGTTTCCCCGTTGAAAGCAAACACCCCATGACATTAACTCGTTTTAATCTTATTGCATCAACCGCATGAACATCACCTATCTTTGTCCACGCATAGCGGTTATCAGGTGTAGATGAAAACCCTGTTTCATCAACATAACCTAATATAATTTCACCACGTGCCGCTTGCTCTCGTAATTTTTCAATCTGCTGTGTTGCTTGTTCAAATGCAATCGGATCTCTTTTTTTTCAAGCTATGACGGGTACGCTTGAAGACCATACCTGAATCACGTAAAAACTTACGAATGGTTTCAACAGACACGGACACTTCGTATTCTTCATGTAGTTTGACTCGGATTTGTTCTGCATTGAGTGGACTTGTATTGACCCAATCTAGGATTTTCGCCTGATAGTCTGAGATCAATGTATTGGGCCGACCTGAGCGATGACCTTCTTTAATCGATTCAAACTCATACAATTCCCAACGTCGGCGTTGTAGCCTTATGGTTTCTGGGATACGTTCTTGTAGAGTGGCAACTTCCGCAACACTTTTACCTTCAGAAAGCCAGAGAATAGTTTGGGCACGTTGTCTTTCACGCCAATGTTTTGCATGCTTGGCCAGAAAAATGAGTCGTTCTCGCTGTTCTAAACTAAGTGGTACAGAAACAATTCGAGGCATGTGTGAACATCTGTTAACTAAAAAAACTTTTTCGCATGATTAGTTATTTTTGTCAACTTA
>NZ_JBLVOM010000077.1:0-12945 GCF_053543775.1 Acinetobacter endophylla
TAGGGCGTGTCCTCATTTGAAGAATTGGTTTTAAATACTTAAAATCCTCCTTTGAGTTATTTTTATTTCTATATTTTCAATGGCACGTACTCTTCTTACCGATGATATCTGGCAGCAAATTCAAGATACTATGCGATTACACGGTTGTTACTGTTCAAAGAATAGTAGAAATATCATGGAAGCGATCTTATGGAAACTTCGTACAGGCGCCACATGGCGTGATATTCCCCAAGAATTTTGTCCTTGGCAAACTGCTTACAATCGTTTTAATCGTTGGGCAAGCAAGGGATTGTGGGATAAATTTTTTTTAGATTACGAGGCATCTTGGATCAGGAATGGGTATTCATTGACGCAAGCTACATACGCGTGCATCAACATGCAAGTGGAGCTCGGCATGGTTTCGAAAGAGCAATTGGACAATCACGCGGTGGACGAACAACAAAAATACATCTTGCAACCGACGCGAATGGATTACCGATTGATTTTAAAATCACTGAGGGTGACGTCCACGACAGTCAAGTTGCAAAACAACTGATTGATACGGTAGACGAGGCAACTTATCTCATTGCTGATAAGGGGTATGATGCTGAGCACATTAGAATATATGCCAAGAACAAGAATATGATTCCCATTATTCCATTGAGATCAAACAGTAAGAGATCGAATAAGGAGTTTGATAAATATCTATATAAATTAAGACATTTAGTTGAAAATGCATTTTCGAGATTAAAACATTTCCGTGCTATTGCAACTCGATTTGATAAACTGGCACGCAATTATAAATCTATGATCCGTATAGCCTGCATATTTATTTGGTGCAAAGCCAAATGAGGACACACCCTAACACAATCACAGCCAATAACTTAAAACCAAGCTCCATGATTTTTCTCAGTATCCAGCACGTCTTGGTAATGTATGCAGGTGCTGTTTCAATTCCCCTAATTGTTGGAGGAGCTTTAGGGTTAAGCACTGCAGAAATTGCTTTCTTAATTACTGCAGATCTATTTGTTTGTGGCATTGCCACCCTCATTCAAACTATTGGTTTTAAAAATGTAGGTATTCGCTTTCCCATTATGATGGGAGTTACCTTTACTGCAGTAGGCCCAATGATTGCAATTGGGACTAATCCAGATATGGGACTACTAAGTGTATTTGGGGCAATCATTATCGCAGGGATCTTTGGCTTCCTGATTTCACCATTTATTGGAAAGTTAATACGATTCTTCCCTCCTGTGGTGACAGGAACTCAAATTCTTGTGATTGGTCTATCTCTCATTGGTATTGCAGGCACATGGTCCGCTGGCGGATATGGGGTAAAAGACTTTGGAAATCCATTGTACTTATCTATCGCTGCCTGTGTTCTATTAAGCATTATTATCATCAGCCGTTATGTTAAAGGCTTTTTGGGCAACATTTCAGTTCTAATCGGGATGGGAATTGGTTATATCATCGCTGCATTTTCTGGCCTCATCTCTTTAGACAAGATAGATGAAAGCCCATGGTTAGGTTGGGTGATGCCATTTCACTTCGGTATTCCAGAGTTTAACTTTTGGGCTGTCTTGACTATGTGCGTAGTCATGCTGGTTATTTTCATTGAAACAGCTGGGATGTTCATGGCTGTAGGTGAAATTGTTGAAGAAGAGGTGGATCAGGAAAAATTGACTCGCGGTTTTAGAGCTGACAGCCTTGGCACAATGATTGGTGGGATTTTTAATATCTTCCCGTATACATCCTATGCTCAGAACATCGGTTTGCTAGCGATCACAGGTGTTAAGAATCGCAGTGTATGTGCTTTAGCTGGTGTGTTTTTAATCCTTTTAGGTCTATTTCCTAAAATAGCTTACTTTGTTGCGTCTATACCCTCATGTGTTCTAGGTGGAGCCGCATTGTTTATGTTTGGGATGGTGACATCTAATGGTATCAAAGTACTGCAGCGTGTCGACTTTCAAAATGTGAATAATCTCTACATCATTGCAGTCAGTGCCGGCATAGGTATGTTGCCTGTATTCTCACCTACTATTTTCTCACAACTACCATCTTATCTTTCACCTCTGTTAAACAGCCCAATTTTGCTAACGGCTTTTTGTGCTGTGATTTTGAATGCTGTTCTCAATCGAAAACAGCGGATATTGGATGAATAGTATCTTCAGAAATTGAAAGATGCATAAATATCAGATACACAGGGCTTTGTTGCACAAACCTAGCCTATAAGGTTTATTCAGTCCTATAATTTCAAAATGATCAAATCTTTATTTAGACTCTCTTTACGCATGGTCACAGGTTTTGTTCAAAGTCTGATTAAACTTTGTGGATTAAATTGGACCGCACCAGATTACAGTACGCTTTGTCGAAGACAAAAACATATTGATATTGCGATTAGCTATCAAAAAAGTAGTGATGGGCTACATCTACTCGTCGACTCAACTGGCTTAAAGTTTCTAGGTGAAGGTGAGTGGAAACGTAAGAAACATGGACCTGAATATCGTCGCCAATGGCGTAAGCTTCATATTGGCATCGATGCTGAAACCTTGCAAATACGTGCAGTACAGCTTACTACAAATAATGTGAGCGATTCGCAAGTACTCGGTGATTTACTTGCTCAAATTCCCTTAGATGAACGAATTGATTCGGTCTATACCGATGGTGCTTATGACACGAAGCACTGCAGACAAGTCATTCTAGATCGAGATGCACATGCGCTCATTCCGCCAAGAAAAAATGCAAAACCATGGAAAGATCAGAAATTGAGATCTTTAGAGCGGAATGAGTTACTGAAAACAGTTAAACGTTTAGGAAGAACGCTTTGGAAAAAATGGTCTGGTTATCATCGTCGAAGTTTAGTTGAAACCAAGATGCATTGCATCAAACTATTAGGTGATAAATTAACAGCAAGGAGTTTTTCTAGTCAGGTGAATGAGATTCATGCACGCATAGCCGTATTGAACAAATTTACAGAATTAGGTCGTCCTCATACCCAAGTTGTCACTTGAATTCTGTTCAAATGAGCAGAGTGTTATCTTTTAAATCTTTGTGCAACAAAGCCATTTTAAACTGTATAGCGTTTGCTCAATCCCCACTCTGCCAAAATTCGGCGGTAAGTGGTTGATGAACGATCTGCCTCAAAATGTGCCTCCATTGAAATATCTAAAGGAAGTTCTTCTGGTTTTTGGCTTTCCACCATGTCCTGATCTTCAGCGAAGATTTGTGCATTGAAATCATAAACTGCCTGTAAGTCTCCTGTAGTATCAAAGTTACGAGTTAAGGGAACGAATAATCGCGTTTTATTGTGCGAAACTGGACAGCACGCATTTAAAATTTTAAGTAAGCCATTTTCAGGAAAGTCGATAGTCAAAATAGCTGAAAATGGTGGATAGACATCGAAAGTACGTTTCCATAAAAAATCATCTGGTGCTAAATGTTGTAAGCCATGCGGATAGTTACTGACATCACTCACATACTCTGTATGTAAGCCATAATCCGTTCGAACGGTCGAATATTTTTGTACTTTAGGATTTTCACGATCAGCAAAACTTTGGTTATGTACCCATGCAAAGTGCGCAACATCAATAAAGCCTTCAAGCTGACGGCCACTTGATCCAGCAATATCGACAAATGGAGGGAGAATTGACTGATGTTCTTCACTGTCCCACGTGTCTAAATCTGGAAAATTGGCTTTCGATACATCGCGGTTAAATAAACTGGTCCAAATAAGTCCATATTTTTCTACAACTGGAAATTTGGTCAGTGAAAAACGATCTGAAATTTGTGTAAGTTCCGGCTGTGCAGGAATTTTTACACACTTTCCTTCACCGTTATAATGTAGGCCGTGGTATGGGCAAATAATTTCTTCGCCTTTCACCCAGCCTTTGGTTAATGGCACACCACGATGCGGGCAAATATCACGCACGAGATGAATTTTTCCACTTTCAGTTTTATACAATGCCATTTTCACATCAAGTAATTGTACTTGTTGCGGTTGTTCTGAAACGTCCTGTGTACGTGCAACTGGGTACCAATGCTGCGCTAAAATATTCCAATCGTTTGCATCAAATGAACTGCATTGTGGTTGGGTAAATAAATTCAGTACAGGAATCGCATTCATTTTTAAATCTCTACATTCGCATTATTTGCAGAACTTTTATGCCATGTAACTAGGGCTAATTCGTTCTTTTCTAAGTCAAAAATACGTTTGGATAGCATTTCTTTCTATTAGAATGATTTGCATACAATGTTCTGCTTTTTAGAACACAAAAGCAGAATGAATTGAAAAAATCAAAAGTTATGGCATGAAAATCGCTTAAGCATGGATAAGTACTTTGTAAACTGCCCGTGAGATTGAATAGCTGTATGTCGATTACCTTTTCCCGATTTTCTGAATATTTTATGGCTGTTGCCCGTACTGGCAGTTTACGTAAAGCCGCAGAACAGCTTTTTATTTCAGTCTCTGCAGTGCATCGGCAAATTGTTCTTGCTGAAGAAGAGTTAGGCGTTGCTTTATTTGAGCGTTTACCGCAGGGGCTGAAGCTAACGTTAGCAGGTGAATTACTTTATGCTGATTTGCTTAAATGGCAAAAAGAATATCAGCTGACTCGAATTCGATTTGATGAAATTCAAGGATTAAGTCGCGGCAATATTGAAATGGGTTTTATTTCTGCCCTAAATGATGGTTTTGTCGTGGATTGTATTCAACGCATGGCTGAAAGCTATCCATGGATTAATCTCAATATCAGTATGAATAGCAGTGAAGAAATATCGAGAAAAATCATTGATGCAGAATTAGATTTTGGCATTATCTTAAATCCTAAAAGTCACAATCAATTAGAAATCTTATCCTTTATTGAAATTCCTTTAGGCTATGTTTTATCACCACATCACACCTTAGCCGGCATGGATAAAATCTATTTATCTGACACTTTAAATGAGCGTCATATCATGCCAAGTGAGCCCTTAGTCATCAGTGATTATGTACATACACTCTATAAACATCACAAATTTAATCCTATACAAAAGATAGAATGTAATGACATTAGAATGATAACATCATTAATTCAACAACAATTAGGCATTGGCTTAATGTCATATATGGATGCATTACCACTTTTAAACTCAAAAAAGATCGTATTTAAGCCCATTCGTGAAAAAGGTATGCATCGTTTAACCATTGCACTGTGCGTCGCTTCAAAACGTCAAACATCTCGTCTTTCACAAATAATGGTAAATTTATTGGTCGAAAAAATGGAAGAAATCAAATTGCAATTAAAGCAACTTCCTTAAACATTTAATCCTTTGCTCTTCAATCTAATGTTTCTAAATAGCTAAAAAAAGCCAGTGTGAATATTCACACTGGCTGCTGAAAGCTAACCTTTTAGTTTTACATTTCTTTTTGTGTCTTACAGCTTAGTCGAGTGGATTACCGACAATGTTACTAATAATTCCCTTCATAATATGATTGCCTTGTTCTTTACGTAACTCTTCATACCACTCTCGGGTCACCGCTTCATCTTTCATATGTGTCACATCACAGCGCTTACGGGCACGAAGTACCAACTCATTGGCACGTTCATTACGCTTGTTCTGATAGCGACGTAAAGAATCTTGTAAACCTAAGGTATTAATTTGCAATGAACGTGCCAAATAGATAGCATCTTCCATCGCTTGGCAGCCGCCTTGACCAATATCAGGTGTTGTACTGTGCGCTGCATCACCTACAATCACCACTCGACCTTTGTAAAAATTGGCAAATGGTTCGATATCGTGAATTTCTACACGATTGGTCTTTTGCACATCGACTGCATCAATTAACTTTTGGACAGGCTCACACCATCCTTTAAAGTATTGTTTGAATAAAGCTTTGTATTGGCTACGATCATTTTCAAGACCAACAGCTAACGGCACATCAAAAAAGAAATAGAAACGATTATTCGCCACTGGCATCAGTGAAACACGTTTGCCTTCACCTACAAACGTTGTCCATTGATCTGCTGCGGCATAATCGTCTGAGACATCAACGAGACCATTCCAATTGACATAGCCTGCATAGCGTCGCTCAACTTGCTCACCTAAAACATAGGCACGAGTAATTGAGTGTGTACCGTCTGCACCCACCAATAGATCAGATTCTATTTCGCTACCATCTGCAAATTGAATTTTTACACGCTCTCCTTCTTCAACAAAAGAAATCATTTTCTTAGCTAGATGAATATCTTCACGACCAAATTCATCCATTAACATATTCTGAAGTTCCGCACGTGATACCGGATATGGTCGTTGCCCGACTTCTTCAATCAATGGATAAAGGCTAAACTGGGTCATCACATCGCCCGTCAGACCATCAATATAAGCAAGGTTATCCATTTTGCCGCCAAGCTTTTCAACTTGCTCTGTCAAACCCAAATAATTTAGACATTTCACACCGTTAGACCATAACGAAATAGCAGCACCCACCGGTAAAATTTGTTCTGCCTGTTCATAGATGGTTACTTGGTGTCCGAATTTTTTTAGTGCGATGCCTGTAGTTAGACCCGCCATACCTGCACCAATAATTGTAATTTCCATCTATAATTCCCCTGTGTTTTATAAGTTTCTAAGTCATAAAATGCTAAAAGCGTGCCATTTTTTATAAAGCGCCCTGAAAAAAATCCAAAGTTGGCACACGCTGTGCATCTAAACGCGTGTAAATGCTTGTTTTTATCGTTTGTTAAATTTTTTGTAGCACGATAGCGCAAAGCATGAATTTTGAAAGAAAATAGCGAATGGATTTAATATATGGCGACTTTATTAGCACCCGATTTTGATATTCCTGCACAATTACAGACACTTACCAATTTGGCAGATGACCGTATTGGTGCAAAAATTATTGAATGTTCAGATGAATTTTTCGCAGAAGCAAAACGTATGCTTCAATTTGACGCGCCAATTTTTGTTGAAGATAAATTCGATGACCATGGTAAATGGATGGATGGTTGGGAAACGCGCCGTAAACGTCACACAGGTTATGACTGGGCAATTATTCAATTGGGCGTAGCTGGGCATATTAAGGCTTTAGATATTGACACTACCTTCTTCACTGGGAATTACCCTGCTTCAGCTTCAGTTGAAGCCTGCTACGCCCCTGATGGCGATCTTGCTCAAGCTGAATGGTTGAACATATTAGAGAACAACGTACTTGGCCCAAGTCAGCATCATGTTTTGCCGATTACAGCTGACCAAGTTTTTACTCATGTGCGTTTAAATATTTTTCCTGATGGTGGTGTTGCTCGTTTTAGAGTGTATGGTGAAGTGAGCGTTCAACAACAAGATCACACTGCAACAATTGATTTAGTTGCTTTAGAAAATGGTGGACGTGTAATTGCTTATAGCGATGCACATTTTGGTCATCCACGTAATCTGATTAACCCAGGTCGCGGAATTAATATGGGTGATGGTTGGGAAACCAAACGTCGTCGTGCACCGGGCTTTGATTGGTGTATTTTGGCTTTGGGTCAAACTGGTGCAATTGAAAAAATTGATATCGATACGGCACACTTTAAAGGCAACTTTCCAGCCCAAGTCTCTATTCAAGCCGTATATGTTAAAGATGCAACTGATCCACAATTAATTCCACAAAGTATGTTCTGGCCATTTTTGCTTGAAGCACAAGACATGCAAATGGATCATATTCATAGCTTTGTAAACGAAATTTTGCAACATGAAAAGATCTCGCATATTCGCATTAATATGATTCCAGATGGTGGTATCAGCCGTATTCGTTTGTGGGGTAAAACCAAAAGCTAAATTGAAAGCTTGAATACTTTCTACATCGAGAAGGATAAGTACTGTGGTTTTATCCTTCTTCTCCTACACTTGATATAGACAATAAAAGAATTACACATGGTTCAAACAATTCAGCTACAGCCCCTGAGCATTGAAAACTTTGCCCCTTTTGGTGAGGTGATTTGCTGCGGAGGACAGGATTTTTTTCATATCAATGATGCACATACCGAGCGTTATCATGCCCTTGTAACCACTGAAATCTTCGGTGAAGCACATGCAGGTATTAGTATTTTTCGTAATATTAAACAGACAGAAATTCCTTTTTCGGTTTCGATGCTTGAGCGACATCCGAATGGCTCACAAGCTTTTATCCCGATGCAAGGTCAGGCTTTTTTAATTGTGGTGGCACCTGCATTGGATGATCAAACGCCTGATATTTCAAAACTCTGTGCTTTTATTTCAGATGGTACACAAGGTGTTAACTACCATGCAGGTACATGGCATCACCCTCTATTAACTTTAGAGGCGCCAAGTAACTTTGCCGTGGTTGATCGTATTGGTATTGGACATAATTGTGATGTTTATCAGTTTAATGAAGTACTCAATATCGTGGCATAAATTTAAACTATCATTGAAATTGAAACCTCAATTTAAAATTGTCTCAGAAATTAAAAGCCCCATCCGTGGGGCTTTTAAGTCTTGTGCAGTATGTTGTGTAACGATGTACGGTTTTAACGAATCAATTAGAAGTGATATTTCACTAGCGCACTGACGTTATTTTCATCTTTACCTTTAATATTATATTTATTATTCCAAACTGAATGCTCAACGCCTACATACAGGCGTGTATCTGGGGAAATATGTTGCCCCACATTCCATTTATATTGACTGGTCCAGTTCATCTCACTGGCTGAGCCTTTTTCCGCAGTTGACCAATCCAGAAAAGCATCTGCTAAGAAAGATTCTGAGCCAATTTTAAAAGGTATGGCATAGGTAAGCGTCATTTGATAGTCATCAGCTTTAGTATCATTATTCACTTTATATAAATTTAATTTTGCATATTGAAAATATGGCACATCAAAGTCTAAGCCAATACCATAGAGAAAATTATCCATGTTGCTACCCGCTTCCCAAGTGGTTGCAAGCAATACATCTTTTACAGGGCCAAATTTAAGTTCTTTACCCGTTACAGCGCCTAAACTCAATCGTGGTGATGCTTCAAAATAGGTTTGATCGCCGACGTCATTATGTGTACGGTCGGCAAAAATGAAGAAATCACCATATTTAAGCTTTGACGCGTATTCAAATGTCACAGTGGTTTGTTTGTCTTCTTTTGCAATGAGCTGATAGTCGGTGCCATATAGACCGGTAATACTGAAGTCTTGCCAGATTGGGGCTGCAAAGATAGAGTTGGCTGAAATAGTGCATAGAATTGCAGCTGAAAGAGGCATAAATTTCATTAAATTGTTTTTCCTAGCGATAAATACGTTTTGAGTAATTTATTTAGCAAAAACAAAGCCAATATTAGATTTTTTAATAAAAAAAGCCCACATTAATGTGAGCTTTTTTTATTTATTTTGAATAGCTTAGTGATGACTATCTATAACAATATTGCTGGTTTTATTCACTTCTTTACTTTTAAAAAAGTTTAGATGGTTAAACACAATATTTAATACGATGGCCATGAGGCACGTTGAACTAATACCTGAATGGAACAGGGTTTGTACCCATTTTGGGAAGTTCGCATAGAATGAGTGATCAATAATTGGAATCATACCTGCGGCAATTGCTGTAGCAACAATGATTAGGTTCTTTTGCTCACTATAATCAATTTTAGCTAAAGTACGAATACCACTTGCAGCCACTGTACCGAACAATACCAAACCTGCGCCACCCAATACCGGTACAGGAATTGCAGCAATCAAACGGCCCATAATTGGTAAAATACCCAATACAACTAAAATTAAGCCACCCGCTGCAACAACAAAACGGCTTTTTACACCAGTAATCGCGACCAAGCCTACATTTTGTGCAAAGGCACTTTGCATGAATGAGCCAAATATTGGTGCTGCTGCACTTGAAAGCATATCGGCACGTAGCCCATTGGTAATACGTTCAGCGTCGACTTTGGTACCGACAATTTCACCAACAGCGATAATATCAGCTGTAGTTTCAGTCATAATCACCAATGTCACAATTAGCATGGCAATAATGGCACTCAGTTCAAATGTTGGCATACCAAAGGCAAAGAAACTTGGGAATTGAATCCAATTGCCATTTGCGACTTTTGAGAAATCGCCAAAGCCCATCGCATATGCCAGCACTGTACCTAGCACAATTGCTAATAAGATGGATAAACGACGAATTGTAGCGTTTCGAGTAATATTCAGCACAATGACAATGGCTAAAGTTAGAAAAGCCAAACTAATATTTTCAGCACTGCCCCAATCAGGCGCTTTGCTATTTCCACCCATCATCCAACGTACTGCGACAGGTAGCAATGACAAACCAATCACGGTAATCACGCAGCCGGTCACGATTGGCGGGAAAAAACGAATAATTTTTGAAAAATATGGTGCTAAAAAGAAACCGATTAATGAAGCAACAATAACCGCACCATATACTGCCGAAAGCCCACCACCTGCAGTGACTATGGCAATCATCGTTGCCACACCAGCAAAGGATACGCCTTGAACTAGGGGTAATTTTGCACCGATGTATTTCACACCGACCGTTTGTAAAATCGTGGCTAAACCACCGACAAATAATGCTGCTGCAATTAATAAACCAATTTGTGCAGGTTCAAGTCCTGCGGCTGTACCAATAATCAGTGGCGGCGCAATAATACCGCCATACATCGTCAATACATGTTGTAAGCCATAAGCTAGGCTTTTCCCTGCACCTAAATATTCATGTTCTGGTGAAACTGTTTGATTTTGTTCTGTCATTTTTATATCCCCCGATCCGTTTTATGATGCTGTTTTTAGCTACCGCGATATGTTGAATAGGCAAAAGGGCTAATCAACAAAGGAATATGAAAATGCTGTGAGGCATCTTTTACTAAGAAATGAATCACTGCTTTTGGGAAAAAAGTTTCGGTATTAAGACTTTCAAAATAGTCCGCTGTGGCAAACTCTAAGCTATAGCTACCCGTAGAAAATTCGCTTAAACCAAAGTCGGTCACACGGCCATCTGCATTGGTTTGCCCTTCACCAAGTAACATACCGTCTGCATTGAATAATTTAATCAAGACATTGGCAGCAGGTTTCCCCAGATTTGTATCTAAAATATGTGAGCTGATCATGCACTTAGCTCCTGTTTTAATCTTAATAAGGCAATTTCAGCCAATTGATGATGGACAATACGCTTTTCAGTTTCTGGATCATTCAGCAGACGGTACTGCAATGCTTGTAATACATTTTCACTGCTTAAGCCTGAAGCTTTAATTAAGAAGATATAGCCGTACTTTTTTTCATAAGCGATGTTGCCTTTGAGCAATGCCATTTGTGTTTCTTCATCGGCTGAAATAGCGGATTGTTCACGGTTGGAAAAATTCTTTTCTAATTCAGAAAGTTCAGCTTGGGCTTTTTTTTCACCAATACGCGGGTGATTATCTAAAGCAGATTTAATTTCTTCCCACGACCATGTACGAGCAGCTTGAGCCGCGTATTCCAAAATACTGTCTAATGATGCATACGGACGCTGACTGAGCAGCTCATTCGCCCAGCTTTCAATTTGCACACAGTGCTTTAAAAATGTTTTTACATCGGCTTCGGATGCTTGATTAAATTCAACAAGTTGCACTATTAAATCGCCTAAAAATATTTAATGTTCGTTCAAAACATGTTTTGCAATATCAATGCCAATCCCTTATTTCTTAGACAAATTGCTTTTTATAGGCACAAAAAAAGAGGCGCTAAGCCTCTCTTTCTTCTTTATTTTTTTTATTACGGTGCATGGTGTTTTATCCAATGTTCTGCAATATCGGCACGACGACAAACCCATACTTTTTCATGCGATTGCACATAATCTAAGAATCTTTGTAGTGCTTTAAAGCGTCCTGGTCGCCCTAAAATACGACAGTGCATACCAATAGATAGCATTTTTGGCGCAGTTTCACCTTCGGCATATAACACATCAAAGGCATCTTTAAGGTATTGATAAAATTGCTCACCACTATTAAAACCACCCGGCGAGCAAAACTTCATATCATTACTTTCAAGTGTATATGGAATGATTAAATGCGGACGTGTTGCACCATCTACATTCGTCACTGTGCTCCAAAATGGTAAGTCATCGCCATAATAGTCACAGTCATATTGAATCTGAGGAAATTCAGCAAGTAATTTTCGAGTATTCGGGCTATCACGTCCGGTATACCAACCGATTGGTGTTTTACCAAATAGCGTTTCAAGCACGCTAATAGCTTGATCCATATGTTGGCGTTCTTGTTCGATTGGCATATCTTGATAATGCAACCAACGTTGACCATGCGATACGACATCATAATTGGCTGCTTTAATCGCTTCCACAATGTAAGGATTGCGTGCCAAAGCCATACCCACACCGAAAATGGTCATGGGGAGTTGGCGTTTTTTAAACTCTTGGTGAATGCGCCAAAAGCCCGCTCGTGAGCCATATTCGTACATGGAATCCATCGACATGTGTTTGTCTGGAAAACTGGCCGCGCCAATAATATCTGACAAAAACTGTTCTGAACCTGCATCACCATGTTCTACATGGTTTTCACCGCCTTCTTCATAGTTCAATACAAACTGAACCGCGACACGAGCACCATTTGGCCATTCCACTTTGGGTGGTTCTCCATGATAGCCAATCAGATCTCTGGAATAGTCTTGTTGTTGAATCTGGTCTATCAGATCTTGCCCACGTAAATATGTTGCTGTCACATCCACTTCCTAATTTGTTATATCAAACAGTCAAAAAATAGAATGAATTAAGCAATTAGTGCGCCAAAACTTAGTATACAAGTTTTATTTCCTTTCGGCTTTGTTGCACAAAGATTTGAAATGCAAAGCGCCCCTAATTGAGCCAAATTTAAGGCGTAACTTGGGTAAGTGGTCGACCTAATTCCGTAAATCTGTTAAGGACTGCCACACGTGCATGGATCTCATTGACTTGGCTATCAAAACTCCTTGCACTGAGTTTATCTCCTAATAATTTGATGCAATG
>NZ_JBLVOM010000077.1:12965-14234 GCF_053543775.1 Acinetobacter endophylla
CCGGTCCAATTCATGGCTTCCTGTTTGGTGATGCCTTTGACAAAGGTTTAACCTTTAAAATGGGACAAACCCATGTGCATAACTACTTGCCGCAGTTGCTAGAACATATTGAAAATGGAGATCTGTCTCCAGATCTGATTATTACCCATCGCATGAAACTGGAAGATGCTGCGGAAGGTTACCGTATTTTTGATAAAAAAGAAGAAGACTGTCGTAAAGTGATTCTGACGCCATAAATATGATTAAAGGAAAGCGCCATCAGGCGCTTTTTTATTTTTTATCATCATTTTATCAATCCTCTTTTTCTTGTTTTTAAGGGCTTTGTTGCACAAAGATTTGAAATGCAAAGCGCCCCTAATTGAGCCAAATTTAAGGCGTAACTTGGGTAAGTGGTCGACCTAATTCCGTAAATCTGTTAAGGACTGCTACACGTGCATGGATCTCATTCACTTGGCTATCAAAACTCCTTGCACTGAGTTTATCTCCTAATAATTTGATGCAATGCATCTTAGTTTCAACCAAACTTCGCCGATGATAGCCTGACCATTTTTTCCATAGTGTCCTGCCTAAACGTTTAATTGCTCGAAGTAATTCATTTCGCTCTAGCGAGCTACTCTTTGTATCTTTCCATGGTTTCGCATTTTTTCTAGGTGGAATCACCGCATGCGCTTGCCGATCTGCAATGACCTGACGGCATTGCTTGGTGTCATAAGCTCCATCGGTATAAACAGAGTCAATCTGCTCATCTTGTGGAATCTGATTAAGTAAATCACCAAGCACCTGTGAATCACTGACATTATTGGTTGTAAGCTGAACTGCTCGTATTTGTAGGGTTTTAGCATCTATACCAATATGAAGTTTACGCCATTGGCGACGATATTCAGGTCCATGTTTCTTGCGTTTCCATTCGCCCTCACCTAGAAACTTCATGCCTGTAGAGTCTATGAGTAGATGCAGCCCATCGCTACTTTTTTGGTAGCTGATTGCAATATCAATATGCTTTTGTCTTCTACAAAGCGTACTGTAATCTGGAGCTATCCAATTTAATCCGCAAAGTTTAATCAGACTTTGCACAAAGCCAGTGACCATACGTAAAGACAGACGGAATAAGGATTTAATCATTAAGCAGCATTGGATGACTGCGTCGGAGTAGGTTTGATTTCGCCCTTGTTTACCGATGGACGGAGCATACCATTGCGTAGCAGGATCAAACCAAATGGCAATATTTCCGCGACTCATGAGTGCTCGGTTATATGCGGGCCAATTGGT
>NZ_JBLVOM010000078.1:0-14466 GCF_053543775.1 Acinetobacter endophylla
TATGTGAATGGGCCAAAGTTCACGACTCAAAAGCCAGCATGAAACTCAGCATAGGATTGAATCACAGCAATGATATTCCTGAGTTTATTGCAGTTGAAAATGGTAAAGAAAATGACATGTTACAAGGCCGAAAATTCCAGTTTCCCGCTGGCAGCATTGTGGTCTTTGATAAAGGCTATGTCGATTATCAATGGTATGCGAATCTAAGCGCTCAAAACGTTAGCTTTGTGACACGTTTTAGACCTAAATCGGTGTATCAGGTGATCCAGCAACATCCAGTGCTTGAATCCAAAGGCATTCTAAAAGATGAAACCATTCAGCTAAATAGCGCACATGCCCTAAAAAGAAAAGCCCCCGTATTAAGAAGAATTGAATATAGAGATCAGCAAAGTGGCAAGCACTTTAGCTTTCTCAGCAATAACTTTCATCTAGCTGCCTCTACCATTGCAGCGATTTACAAAGACCGCTGGAAAGTTGAATTGTTCTTTAAAGCGATTAAACAGAACCTGAAATTAAAAGCCTTTTTAGGCCGAAGCAAGAACGCCATTCAGACGCAAATCTGGATTGCGATGATCGCCTATTTACTGGTAAGTTTCGCTCAACATTTAGGGAAAAAAGGCTGGACAGTTCAGCGCTTACTCAGAATAATTCAAGTGAATTTATTTGAAATAAAAACCTTAAAAGCGTTATTTTCACCCGATAAAGTCCCCATCAAACAAGAGGAAGCTTAAATGAGCTTCCTCTTGTAAAAATTGTGGGACAGCAGTGGCACCTGGCTCGCTTTTTTATTGGATTTTTAATATCAGGACTTATTGACCATAATTCGTCACAAAGTCATAAAACATCGGCAAAGTTGTTGCCAGAATGACCGACATGGCCAGACCGAACATCAGTTTCATGGCATCTGCACTGACATTACGTGAAGTACGATGTTTGTTGACTTCATCCAGAATCATCGACATGGCAAATTCACGACCTGCGAGTAATCCCAGGAATACCCAGGTGGTACTCATTGGAATGTTGCTCCACTCTTTAAAAACTAACAGGATAATGGCATACATGAAGTCGATAATCGTTGCAGCACGAATGTCGGTCACACCGGTTTTGGTGTCGACAATGTTTTGGATAGCCCCGCCACGTTGATACAGAATCACACCCAGCAAGACTACGAATACCGTAATCGCAAACATCAGGAATTCAAACGGCACCTGACGTGGCACATACACGAAGATGTTAGCCAGATCCTGAATCAGCCATTGGCTCCACAGGAAACCGGTAGAGACCCATTGCAAGCCCATCCAGACCTTGGAATGCTCCTGATGACGTGTCTTGGCAAAATGGCGTGCCAGCTGCTTGACCACAAAACGATAGATGACAATCGCCACAATAAAGGCCACGGCGTAGCCCATCATCGATTTGACCATCATCGAGCCTAAGCTGGCAGGAGAGAAAATCGTAAGCACCAGGAAGGTGGTACTGACTGGAATCCCGTATCTGGTTAGTAGTAACAGGAGAATTGGCGGCACAATATACAGCCAGGTAATACCACCTTCAGGGAAAGGAATCGTTTCTAAACGACCGTATGAGGCATCACCCACCCCAGATGCATACCAACCATAGACCAATACGACAATTAAAATTGAGCTGATATAAATCCACAACACCCACCATGGGCGATGTGAATTCGAAGAAATAAATGTCCCAAGGGTTTGAGGTACATCATTTCCGACAATAGAGTAAGCGGCTAAACAAAAGCCGATCACCATCAAAATCTCGATTGTCATAAAAACAAACCTATACGCGAGGAGATTTCAGCATTGCTGAAAAGTTGGCCCAAGATTATGACGGTTTTATTTCATTTTAATGACAAAAATGTCATATATGCGGTCACCTTACAAAAAAGAGCACCGAAGTGCCCTGAGTCTAAAAGCTTTTGGTTACTTGAGATTTAATTGATAAATCGTGGTGCTGCCACTGACTTCATGGCCGACCACCAAGAGTGGTTTCTTATTCGGGGAGTCTTTGGCGGGGATAAATACCAAACCTTCCGGTCCTAAATCACCGGCTTGTCCCATTTCAATCTGCGCTGTGGTTGCTTTAAAATCACGTGAATTAATATATTGCACGAAGATTGGTGATGCAGGTGTAGACACATCATAGACCATGATGCCACCGACACGCTCCAGCCCAATAAAGGCAAAGGTTTTTTGACCAATCTGCCCCAAGGTCACCCCTTCAGGTTCCGGCCCTTTATTGTCACTGCGATTATCCAGTCCGGCTTCTTCATGATTAAAGTTGAAAATCTCAGGATGATGTTTGGCAATATACTGCTCAAACTGATCGCCCGAATCCCATACCAGTTCTAAACCGGTCTGCTGATCATTTTCCACCCAGATACTGACCGAGCGTGTACCAAAGCTATATAAATGATCATAGACCAGATTGCCCCGTTCATTCAGTTTGGCTGTACCATCGGCATTTTTTTGATAGCCTTCGGTCCACGTAATATTTAAACGGCCCAACAGATGATCTTCACGGCAGTCTTTGGCATCCCCTACAATAGCACCGCAGTAGGCAAAGTTAGTTGGATTGAGTTCTGCACCTTTGGCCAATACCCGAAGATGAGCTGGTAAATCATCACCCAGACGGCGGTCAAAGCCTTTAGCATGCACCAAGTGTTTCACCCGCCATTCTTCTACAAAGCCCTGGCTGGTATCGTTATTGAAATATGCAGGATTGTTTTCAACCCAGGCACGGGCATCGCCTTCATTGGCAGACACAATATAGGTTTTGCCGGCGACCTCAAAACTTGCAATCGCATCTGGCATATATAAGCCACGTACATTGGCCCAAGTTTGAATATTGATTTTGCCTTTACCGTCGACACCATCCGCATCGCTGACATCCATGCCATGACCCTTCATGCCATGATCTTTGAAGCCAAATGGATAAACAGCGAGTACGTTGGCAGAAGCCACATCAATTTTGGCCAAGGCATTGTTTTCTTGTAAGGCAACCCAGGCGGTTTTTCCATCTTTTGAAACAGTGATGTACTCAGGTTCAAAATCCTGAGCTGTGCTGGCCTTTGGTCCGAAAATGCGGATGCCCTGTTCACGCAATGCTGCTTCCCATCCATTAAAGGCCTTAAAGTCTGCTGTACGAACGATCGGGGCTTTTAAATTGGCCAGACTAATGACAGACACTGAACCTTCTGGATCGACCTGATAATCATCAGAAGGCTCGCCTTCATTGGCCACCAGCAAAGTTTGACCATCCGGTGTGAAAGTCAGCATGTCCGGCAAGGCACCCACCTGTACGTGGGCCAACTTGCTCAGGTCTTTGGCCTGATATAAAGCAATATAGCCCGGGTCAGTTTTCACAGCAGCCTGAATCGCAATGGCGACGATGCCATTATGTACTGCGACACTGTTGACCTCAGCCTCTGGCGCAATGTCATCGACCTTGATGGAACTTATTTTTTTCGGCTGATCAGGCTGACTTAAATCCAGCACATCTAATACGCCTTCTTTGGCATTGACCACGAATAGGCGTTGACTCTCGGCATCAAAGGCTGGAATTTCTGCTGCACTTTGCGCAAACACACCCGATTCATAAGCCGACAATTTGCTTAACTCGATCGAGTTCGGTGTAGCCTCGACGATTGGAACCGGTGTTTCATTTTCATTCTCACTTCCACATGCCACCATCCCCACAGCCAGCATGGCCACTATCAAAGACTTTAATTTTAATTTCATTTTTTTGTTGATCTATCATGAAGAATTCGTGACCAATTTATAACCAGAGCATTACAGTGCCATGACAGATCGGTTGCAGTTCCTTGACACAACACCGCATAAAAGTTGAAACGCTTTATATACGACAGACTCGGCTGATTCCTTTAAACTATTCAAAATTTTCAGTTTTCCAGAATTATGAATGCCACGCCTACGCATCAAGCCTTAGATCCCGAGTTCAGACTACTGGTCTTGTTGGTCTCGATTGGCTTTTTCATGCAGGGGCTGGATACCACCATTATTAATACCGCCCTACCTGCAATTGCCCAAAATTTGCAGGAAGATCCGCTACGCATGCACAGTGTGGTTGTCGCTTATGTACTGTCTGTAGCGGCCTGCATTCCCTTAAGTGGCTGGCTAGCTGACCGTTTCGGGGTCAGAAATACCTATTTTGCTGCGATTATTATTTTCTCTTTGGCTTCTTTGGGCTGTGCCTGGTCAAGTAGCCTGAACGAATTGTTGGTGTACCGGATCTTTCAAGGGATCGGTGGTGCATTATTGCTGCCGGTCGGCCGTTTGGCGATGCTAAAGATCATTCCCCGTACCCAGTTTCTGGCCGCCATGAGCCTGATGAGTCTGGCCGGTCTGATTGGTCCTTTGATTGGCCCGACCTTAGGTGGCTGGATGGTGGAATATCTGTCCTGGCACTGGATTTTCCTGATCAATCTGCCGATTGGCTTGCTGGGCGCGCTGATTACCTTTAAGGCCATGCCGAATGTGCTTGAACCTGCAGTCGCTCGCTTTGATTATTGGGGCTTTATCTTGCTGGTCGTGGCCATGGTGGGTCTCTGTCTGGGAATTGAAAATTTTGCCAGTCCACAAAACTCGCTGTGGTGGAGCCTGAGCCTGATTCTAGCCGGTTTATTGGCCACCCTGGTTTATGCCTATCATTCGCATACGCATAGCAATGCCCTGTTTCGCAGCCGGCTGTTTAAAAATAAAATTTATGCGATTGGTATTTTGGGTAATTTCTTTGCCCGTCTCGGCGGTAACTCGATTCCGTTTTTACTGCCGCTGATGTTGCAGGTGGCTTTCGGTTTCGAACCTTTTATTACCGGTTTATTGATGATTCCGACTGTGCTTGGTTCGCTGGCCTCCAAACCGATTATCCGCAACATCATTCAGCGTTTTGGCTACCGTCGGGTCTTGCTGGTCAATACCTTACTGGTAGGTCTATGTATTGCCAGTTTTGCCCTGACCACGGCGGAAACCCCAATCTGGCTCCGTGCGATTCATTTCTTTATCTTCGGCATATTAAATTCACTGCAATTCGTTTCCATGAACACCCTGACTTTAAAGGACTTGAGCCAGCAGGATGCCAGTAGCGGCAACAGTTTCCTGTCGATGATCATGATGCTGTCGATGAGTATCGGGGTGGCACTGGCAGGGACATTAGTGAACATGCTGAGTACCTATTACGGCGCCGACAATCTGGTGGCTGCTTTTCATGTGTCATTGATCTGTTTAGGCTGTATCAATATTATTGCGGCCTATATTTTCTGGCATATTCCTAAAAATACCCCGGTTTGATGCGCTATATTCACTTTGGGCTGATTGTAAGTTTTAGGCTAAATCACATATAGGCAAGGACTGAAGATGCAAAAAAATCAGGCTCCGAACAGAGTTAATAAATCGCTCTTGATTGGGCTTGGCGTGCTGATCACTGTGATCGCTAGCTCCATGGTCTATCTCTGCCTGATGAAAGCACCCTCTGCCCATGCGGCCGATTACCCAATCCAGGGTTTTGATGTATCGCATCATCAAAAAGAGATTCAGTGGCAGCAGATTTCGCCTGAAAAATACCGATTTGTTTATCTGAAAGCCACTGAAGGCGGCGACTTTAAAGATACCAAATTTCAGGAAAACTGGCTCAAGGCCCGGGAACGCGGCTTTCTGGTCGGTGCCTATCATTTCTACCGCCTCTGCCGCGATGGCAGCATTCAGGCCCAGAACTTTATTGACTCCGTCCCCAATAAACCGGATGCCTTACCGCCAGTGATTGATTTGGAATATGACAGCAACTGTATCAATACCTATTCTAAAGAGCAGCTTTTAAACGAAATTCAGGTGATGCATGATGTCCTGAAAAAGCATTATGGCAAGCAGCCGATTTTCTATATTTCTAAAGCTTTTTATAATATTGTACTGACAGGATATTTTCCTGATGTACCGCTCTGGGTACGTGAGTATAAGGGTCTGCCTGATCTAAAAAACCAGCCTAAATGGATGTTTTGGCAACATACCAGTCAGGGTAAAATTTCCGGCATTACCACACCAGTAGACCTGAATGTTTTTTATGGCTCAGAACAGCAATGGGATGATTTTCTCAAGAAGAATGAGATTGTAATACCTTCATCTGAGAATCAAGCGAGATAAAGCTGATCGTTTGAAAACAAGTTCTTGATAAAAAAAAACAACAAGGAAATAAAAAGATTGAAATGGATAAAAGGCATTTTACTCGGTCTGGTGATTCTACTCCTACTCATCTCGGGTATGCTGGCTTATCTGTTGCAAGCTTCGGGCAAGGTTAGTGACTTTAAAGCGTGGCCAGCCGCAAACCGGTATATCCGTTCACGGGCTTACAGTCAAATTTTTTGGTGTGTCCACCCTGTTACTCGATGATGGCCACGATCAGATCCTGATCGATGGTTTCTTTAGCCGGCCATCTTTGCGGCAAGTAATTACTCGACCTATTCAAAGTGATAAGCTGCTCTTAGAACAACTGGTACAATGCCATGAATTGAGCCGAACCCAAGCCATTCTGGTCAGTCACTCGCATTATGATCATGTTCTGGATGTCCCGGCTTTACTAGAGATGCTTCCCGAAACTGCTGTGGTCGGTTCGCCGAGCACCCTGAATATCGCCCGGGCAAATCCCAAAGTTACTCCACAGCAATTACAGCCGATTAAGCCTGGGCAAGTACAGCAATGGGGACATTTCTAGACCACGGCAATTCCCTCACAACATACCCCGCCCACAGCGATAAATGATGATTTAGGCGAAGAGCTGCTGCGGCCTTTAACTCTTCCGGCTAAATTTTCCGAATTTAAGGAAGGTGGCAGTTTCGATTACCTGATTGAGCATGCGGGACATAAAATTCTGGTCAAGGCCAGTACCGGATTTATTCTAGAGCAATTGCAGCATCTGAAAGTCGACACCCTGTTTTTAGGCATCGCCCAGCTTTCCAGACAATCTTCTGCCTATCAGCAACAATATCTGGCTGAAACCCTGAACCTGCTCAAGCCCAAAGTGGTGATTCCGGTGCATTGGGATGATTTTTTTCAGCCTTTAAAGCAGCCCCTGCAATTTTTACCCCGTCTTGCCGATGATACTCCAAAAAGTTTGCAACTTCTGATTCAAGCTGCTGAAGCACAAGGGACAAAAGTCGTTCTACTCAGCGGACCGCAGCCCTATTTACTCAACGCAGCCGTCGCTTCCCAATCCGATTAAAGCCCCTTAAGATAGCGAACATGCGCAAAATTATTCATATTGATATGGATGCGTTTTATGCCTCGGTAGAGCTGCGTGAACGTCCAGAACTGAAAGACTTACCTGTGGTGATAGCCTCGCATCATCCTCGGGCGGTGGTCGCGGCTGCCTCCTATCCGGCACGGATTTATGGCCTACGTTCTGCCATGTCCATGGGACAGGCGCGCAAACTGTGTCCTCAGGTCATCGTGATTGAGCCGGATTTTGCCAAATACCGGCAGGTATCGGCACAGATTCATCAGATCTTCCAGCAATATACTTCCCTGATTGAGCCCCTGTCTCTGGATGAAGCCTTTCTGGATGTCACGGAGAATTTACAGCAAATTCCCAGTGCCACCGAAGTCGCTATGCGAATTCGCGAGGATATTTTTCAAGCCACGGGATTAACCGCGTCTGCCGGTGTGGCACCCAACAAGTTTCTCGCTAAAATTGCTTCGGACTGGCATAAACCGAATGGCATCTGTGTGATTAAGCCGTCACAAGTTCAGGGATTTATCCAGAATCTGCCGCTGAAAAAAATTCCTGGTGTGGGAAAAGTCACTCAGGAAAAACTGAAAAGTCTGAATCTAGAAACTTTAGGTGATTTACAGCAAATCGATGAAGCCTTACTGATTCAACATTTTGGCAAATATGGTCGGCGGCTATTTTTGTATGCTCAAGGCATTGATGAACGACCGGTCGAAGTGGAACGGGAACGCCAGCAAATTTCCAAAGAAACCACTTTTGATGATGACCTGCATCTAAACCAATGTCGCCCCTATTGGGAACCTTTACTTGGACAAGTATGGCAAAGCCTGCAAAAGAAACAGCTTTCGGCTCGCGGCGTTACGGTCAAATTAAAACTCAAGAACTTTCAGGTGATGCAACACAGTAAAAGTTTTAAACAGGTGCTGCGTAGTCCACAGGAATTAGCCCAAGCCTTGAACTTACTGCTCGACGACCTGCATATTGCCCCGCAGATGCAATTTCGGCTGATCGGCGTCGGCGTGTATCAGCTCAGCGTCCCTGAGACTGAAACCCAGTTATTACTGCTCTAAACCTTTTTTGATCACGTTTTAGGCATCAGTTTAAAAATACGGCAACTTTGTTTTTACATTTTGATTTTTTAGAGTACTCTATCTGCGCAATGCATTATCCATGTATGTGCTGAGATGCTGAAAATCACCTTTACTTTCAGCATGCTGTCCTGTGATTAGCGTGACGATCAAATCCGAATATTGCAGGGCAACTCTGATGTAACTCATGGAATCCCCTCCTGCATGTCTTCTGTAAATTCTTCTGTTGTTCAAGAACAACGCGCACGTAAAGCTGCGCTGTCTAGTTTTGTTGGTGCTGTTGTCGATTGGTATGATTTTCTCCTTTATGGCATTGTTGCAGCCTTAATTTTTAAAGATCAGTTTTTCCCCAGTATTGGCGAGAACATGGGCACCTTGGCGGCACTGGCCACCTTTGGGGTCGGCTTCCTGTTTCGTCCTTTAGGTGGTGTGGTATTTGGTCACTTTGGTGACAAGCTCGGCCGTAAAAAAATGCTGGTACTTACGGTAATCCTGATGGGAATTTCCACGGTCGGGATTGGTCTGCTGCCAAATTTTGAAGCAATTGGCTGGTGGGCTCCGGTACTGCTGGTGTTTTGCCGTGCCTTACAAGGCTTTGCTGTCGGTGGTGAATGGGGCGGCGCAGCTCTGATGGCAGTTGAAAATGCACCCAAGGGTAAAAAAGCCTTTTATAGCAGTGGCGTTCAGGTCGGTTACGGCGTCGGTTTGGTTCTGGCGACCGGTGCAGTGTCGATTATTATTGCGACACTGGGTGAAGAAGCCTTTGCCGAGTGGGCATGGCGTATTCCCTTTCTGGCCAGCATCGTACTGTTAGCTGTGGCAATGTGGATCCGCCGTGATCAGGATGAATCGCAAGAGTTTGTAGAAAAGGTGGTGAAAGCAGACCATCAGCCAGAAAAGCTGCCGATCTTGCAGGCCATTAGCAAACATCCTAAAGCTTTCTTTTATATCATTGCCTTACGTCTAACCGAATTGCTGACCATGTATCTGGTTACCAACTTTGCCCTGAACTATTCGACCAGTAATCTGGGCATGGATAAACAGTTCTTTCTGAATATCACCCTGATGGTCGGAGCTATTAGCTGTTTCAGTATTCCATTTTTTGCCTGGCTGGCGGATAAATTCAATCATCAGAAAATGTGTGTCTGGGGTGGTTTGATTGGTGCGCTTTCAGCCTTTCCCTTCTTTATGGCACTCGATGCACAAAACACCTGGATGATTATCGTCGGGGCAATTTTACTGGCGAACATCGCACACGATATGGTGGTTAGTGTCCATCAACCGATTTTCACCTCCTTGTTTGGCACAGAATACCGCTACAGCGGTGCCGGAGTTGGTTATCAGGTGGCGAGTATCATTGGTGGGGGTTTTACCCCATTTATTGCAGCGGCACTGGTGATTTGGGCGGATGGTTCATGGCATTATGTAGCCATCTATCTGGCGGTGGGTTGTCTGCTGACTGCATTGGTCGCAGCCCTGATGCCCAAAACTCAGGATGAACAACATGACAGTTGAACGTTTACACGTATCGAAACGCTTTTCGGAAATTGCTATTGCCGGTAATCTGGTACATCTTGCCGGCCAGCTGGCCACAGATGTTGAACTGGATATTAAAGGGCAAACCCAACAGACTTTAGATATTATTGACCAGTTTCTGACAGATGCCGGTACCGACAAAAGTCACATCATGTCGGTAACTATCTATTTGAAAGACATTGAAAAAGATTATGCAGCCTTCAATGAAGTCTGGGATGCCTGGGTCGCTGATATCGAAGCCCTGCCTCGTACCTGTGTCGAAGCAAAACTCTATGATCCACGGGTATTGGTCGAACTGACTGTCGTGGCGGTTAAACCGGAATAATGTTTCAAGATCGATATTCATAAAAAAAGCATGCTTCTGGCATGCCTTTTTGTTTTAACCGACTGCTTTGATTTTACTGCGCTCTAAATCCGAATATAAATAATATTTTTTCAGATCATTGCTAACTGTATATTTGGGCATTTTCTGCATTTGCGCTTGCTCCTGCAAGAAGTCCTGGCGCAACTGATAATATTCTGGCACATCATCGTAACGAATTACCCGATAACCTGCCATGGTTAGTAATGCATCCTGAAAACCCGTCTGCTGGGGACGCTTCAAAATTAATGGGTCATCTACTCCCACCACGGCTAGAATCTGGTGCTGCTGATCCAGAATTACAAAATCTGCAGTCAGGTTGCGGTACTTATGTCGAGTCCGGTTAAATTTAGTCGTCATTAAGGCATCATAGGAAACATGTGCCAGAATAATGTATTCAGGTAATACTTCTCTCAGGCGAGTGAAGGTCAATTGCTCATTCAGGTTAAAAATAGCACGCTGCTTTAACGCGCTGTCTTGTGGTTTGGAATTATTTCCGAGCTTTTTCCATGCCATGAGCACGACACAGAAGAGCAGGAAACTCCCAATCATAATATAGGTGGTCATGCCTAAATCCTTGCATTCTTATAATCATTTTTGTTTTATTGTTGTGCAGTATAAACCCACGCTTTATTTTAAATAGAGCTAACAACCAATCTGTTTAAATACCCATACAACCAGTATCAAAACTCGATTCTGTGTTACCTAAAGTGACATCTCTCTAGATGCCAATGAAAGTGGATTTAAAGTACTGATAATGCACTCTAAAACATCCATGGAATTGATCGCAATACATATCTGCCCAACTGTAGGACAATTCCGACAAAGTGTTATTTTTATATCACTTTTTTAAAGAACTTAGTCCAAATAATATATTCTTTTACACTTTCACCGAACAAGCTCAGGCTACGTTACTTTACCCAAGAGCTAAAAAAAGACACCGAAGTGTCTTTTTTATTAACTTAATTATGCACGTGATTTGGACTTCGCTTTAGGCTTTGGCCCACCAAACGGTTTTTTGGCATCGCCTGTTTCACGTGGTGGTAAACCAGTGTGCTGGGTCAGAATTTGACCACGTTCAGGACGTTTCTTGGTATTTGAAGGACGTGACTGAGCTTGTGCAGCCTTGCTACGATTACCTTGCTCACCGGTACGTTTTTGCGAATCACCTGCAACCGTCGAGTTTTTCTTACGCGCCGATTGATACTGACCGTCTGCACTGCCTACAGGCTGATAAGTCGGAATCAAATGCTGTTTCGAGTTACCAATCAAATCCTGACGACCCATTTCTTTCAGGGCTTCACGCAATAACGGCCAGTTGTTTGAATCATGATAACGCAAGAAAGCTTTGTGCAAACGACGACGCTTCTCACCTTTCACAATGTCGACATTTTCAGTATAACGCGCCACTTTCGCCAGCGGGTTTTTACCAGTGTAGTACATGGTAGTTGCAGTCGCCATTGGTGAAGGATAGAAGGTCTGTACCTGATCGGCACGGAAACCATTCTTCTTCAACCAAATCGCCAAATTCATCATGTCGTAATCGGTAGTTCCCGGATGCGCCGCGATGAAGTAAGGAATTAAGTATTGTTCCTTGCCTGCTTCCTTACTATAACGATCAAACATTTGCTTGAAGCGGTCATAAGTCCCAATACCCGGCTTCATCATTTTATTGAGTGGGCCTTTTTCGGTATGTTCAGGCGCAATTTTTAAGTAACCACCGACATGATGGGTGACAAGTTCTTTGACATATTCAGGGTTTAAAACCGCAAGGTCATAACGTAGGCCTGAACCAATCAGAATCTTTTTAATGCCTGGTAAAGAACGCGCTTTACGGTATAACTGCGTCAATGGAGCATGATCCGTATGCAAATTCTGACAAACGCCCGGGAATACACATGACGGTTTACGACAGTTCTTTTCAATCTCAGGATCTTTACAGGCCAAACGATACATATTGGCTGTTGGGCCACCCAAGTCCGAGATAATACCCGTGAAGCCCGGTGCGGTATCACGGATTTTTTCCACTTCACGCAGAATCGATTCTTCAGAACGGTTCTGAATAATACGACCTTCATGTTCCGTAATTGAACAGAAGGTACAACCACCGAAACAGCCACGCATGATATTCACAGAGAACTTGATCATGTCGAATGCCGGGAAACGTGCATTGCCATAAGCAGGATGCGGCAGACGTGCATAAGGCAGGTCAAACACATAGTCCATTTCTTCGGTAGTCAACGGAATTGGCGGTGCATTCAACCAGACATCACGTTCACCATGCTTTTGCACCATGGCACGCGCATTCCCCGGATTGGTTTCCAGATGCAGAATACGGTTGGCATGTGCGTAGAGCACTGGATCTGCAGCCACTTCTTCAAAAGCAGGCAAACGAATTACGGCCAATTCGCGCGGCGGTAACTTATGTTTAATCGCTTTAGAAGCCGGTTGCAGTTGCACAATTTGTGTATCAGGATCTAAGTCATCCCCTGCTCGCACAATCGGGTTAGCGACATGTTCTTTTTGAAAACCTTGGTACTGGCTAGAATCCTTGCCTTGTTCAATCTCACAACCCTCGATATCTTCAGTCATGACATACGGGTTAATAATTGGATCAACACGGCCAATGGCATCGACATCATTCGATGCAATTTCCACAAACTTGGCTTTAGAGGCGCGGTTGTGTTTATTCACAATAAACGCTGTACCGCGAACATCAGTAATCTCGTGAATTTTCTCGCCACGCGCCAAGCGATGCATGATTTCAGTGATTGAGCGTTCGCCATTACCGTACATTAAAAGATCGGCTTTTGAATCCATCAAGACTGAACGACGGACTTTGTCTGACCAGTAATCATAATGTGCAATACGACGTAACGACGCTTCAATACCGCCGAGCAATACTGGTACATCCGGATAAGCTTCACGAACACGCTGGCAATACACAGTTGCCGCACGGTCTGGACGTTTGTTTGGCTGATTGTCTGGTGAATAGGCATCATCAGAACGGATTTTACGGTCAGCCGTATAACGGTTGATCATGGAATCCATATTCCCTGCTGTTACACCCCAGGCAATATTTGGTTTACCCAAAACGCGGAACGCATCCACGCTGGTCCAGTCT
This sequence comes from Acinetobacter endophylla, assembly GCF_053543775.1. NCBI lineage: Bacteria > Pseudomonadati > Pseudomonadota > Gammaproteobacteria > Moraxellales > Moraxellaceae > Acinetobacter > Acinetobacter endophylla. Next base: position 13,361 of record NZ_JBLVOM010000078.1, read on the forward strand.
GGCTGTGCAATAATACCGACACGGAAGCCTTGTGCTTCCAGGGTACGGCCAATAATGCCTGAACAGAAAGATGGATGATCGATATAAGCATCTCCACAAACTAAAATAAAATCACAGCTGTCCCAGCCGAGTTGATCCATTTCCTCGCGTGACATCGGCAAAAATGGCGCAGGGTCAAAACAAGACGCCCAATATTTGTCGTAATCAAACAACGCTTTTGGCGCAGTCTGCATGGTATAAGCAGTAGACATGGCTAGCAATTCTCGGCTGGCAGATGATAGGAGATCTAAAAATAAGATCAAAGATGAAAGCCGATTATTTTACCATGAATCAGGTCTAGCTTGCTTGATTATAATTTATACAAAATCAGAGACTAACTGAACCACTTTCTATTTGTCACTTGAATCTAAAGTTTAAATATGGCGGATTCAAGCGGCAAGTGCAACAGTATAAAAACCAGCCATAACTTCACTAGGCGTATACCAACCTAGTGTTTTTCTAGGACGATGGTTGAGTGCAAATTCTATCTGCTCTATTTGTTCGTTTGACACGTCATCAAACGATGATGATTTTGGCAGATATTGCCGGATTAAACCATTCGTATTTTCATTCCTTGCTCGTTGAATAGACTTGTAAGGATCAGCAAAATACGTATCTATGCCGGCATCAGTGATTCTTTTGTGTTCGGCAAATTCCTTACCATTATCAAAAGTAACACTATAAGCATGGCTCATCCGTAAACGATCTAATGCACAAGTAATCGTTTGAGAGGATGCTCTCGTTGGCCCTAAATGAACAATATGTACGTACAGGCTCTTTCGATCAACGAGAGTTAATAAAGCACCTTTATGATGTTTACCAATTACAGTGTCACCTTCGAAATCTCCTAAACGTTGTCGTTGATCAATGACCTGGTCTCGGCAATGAATACTTGTTTTATCAATGATTTGCCCCCTACGATCCGTGTTTTTGTAACCTCGTTTTCGATATTTCTTCTGATGCCTTAAATGTAGGTGGAGTTTACCGCCTTTTGATTTATCTTCATAAATGTACTGGTAAATCCACTCATGTGAAGGTACATCCAGCCAACCGCGTTGTGTTAAAGC
>NZ_JBLVOM010000079.1:0-7494 GCF_053543775.1 Acinetobacter endophylla
ACAACCAATTGGCCCGCATATAACCGAGCACTCATGAGTCGCGGAAATATTGCCATTTGGTTTGATCCTGCTACGCAATGGTATGCTCCATCAAAAGGCAAACAAGGGCGAAATCAAACCTACTCCGACGCAGCCATCCAATGCTGCTTAATGATTAAATCCTTATTCCGTCTATCTTTACGTATGGTCACTGGCTTTGTGCAAAGTCTGATTAAACTTTGCGGATTAAATTGGACCGCACCAGATTACAGTACGCTTTGTAGAAGACAAAAGCATATTGATATTGCAATCAGCTACCAAAAAAGTAGCGATGGGCTGCATCTACTCGTAGACTCTACAGGCATGAAGTTTCTAGGTGAGGGCGAATGGAAACGCAAGAAACATGGAGCTGAATATCGTCGCCAATGGCGTAAACTACATATTGGTATAGATGCCAAAACCCTACAAATACGCGCTATTCAGCTCACAACCAATAATGTCAGTGATTCACAGGTGCTTGGTGATTTACTTAATCAGATTCCACAAGATGAGCAGATTGACTCTGTTTATACCGATGGAGCTTATGACACCAAGCAATGCCGTCAGGTCATTGCAGATCGGCAAGCACATGCGGTGATTCCACCTAGAAAAAATGCGAAACCATGGAAAGATACAAAGAGTAGCTCGCTAGAGCGAAATGAATTACTTCGAACAGTTAAACGTTTAGGCAGGACATTATGGAAAAAATGGTCAGGCTATCATCGGCGCAGTTTGGTGGAAACCAAGATGCATTGCATCAAATTATTAGGCGATAAATTAATGGCAAGAAGCTTTCCTAGTCAGGTGAATGAAATTCATGCACGTGTAGCAGTCCTCAACAGATTTACGGAATTAGGTCGACCACTTACCCAAGTTACGCCTTAAATTTGGCTCAATTAGGGGCGCTTTGCATTTCAAATCTTTGTGCAACAAAGCCGTTTTATATTAAAAGATCAGCAGCTATTAATTTTTCCCTATCATTAGAATACAATTCATCTATTTGCCTTTTTAATAGAGAAATTTGACTCATAAATTTATCTGTCTCTTTACTCTTTAATTGGATGCTTTCAATACTATCTCTTAACATATCTAATTTTTTATTATAAACATCTGAAATAATAGTTTCCGCATAATCTGATAAATTCTGATTAAAGCTATCTAGAATCATTTGTATTAACTGATATCTTGCAATTTCAATCTCTTTCGCTTGCTGATTATTCTTGGATTGCTCTGTATGGGCATCATAAAGTTCATAACCTGCTATAAGAACTTGTACAGCAATCGCACCTTTACCAGCCCATTTACCTAGTGTCTTTTCCCAACGACCTTTTAGTCCTGGAATTTTTAATTTCCTTCCCTGTAATAAAATCTGTTTCAAATTCTCTTCCTTAGAAAGCAATTCCATACCATTTTTCAGTAAACCTTTAATCAATTGATTATCTTGACCATTACTATTTGGAAATCCGTCTAGCTTTTTTTGCCATTTCTTTAAAGCATTAAGGTTGTTATGTTCTAATTCATTTTTAAGCATATCAACCATTTTATCCTGTAAAGACAAAAAAATTTGATTGATTTCTGCTTCTGCAATCTCTTGTGTTTGTGAATGATCAAGTACTGCTATTACTTTAGGCTTGGAGGATTGAACTAACGAATCAATTTTATGCTTGGTATCTAAACTTAGACTTATTTTCTCTTGTTCAATATATCTTTTTTCATCAAGCAGAGCATTATATTCGGATGCCCCATCTTGCTCATCTGATATATGCTGCTCTAGCGCACTAAAAATATGCTCAGATAAATATAATTCTAAAGATTTTAAATATTCTTGATGACTAGTATTAAAGTCCAACCAATATTGAAAAGCCTCTTTAAATTCATTGAACCCAGAATTGTTTAATATCGTAGTTTTACCTTCAATAATACCTTTACATGCAGAACGTAAACGAATTGGAAATATATTAATTGATGCAATAGCTTCATTACTAATTCGATAACCTGAACCTATATTTACCAAATTTTCTTGAATTCGTGTCACGACTTGATCTCGTTTTTCATTATCATCTTTTTTAAATTGATGATTAAAAATAATAAAAATATTTTTTCCTACACTTAACATTTCGAACATACGTTCATATAAGTTTATTGCATCAACATCAGTTTCCCTAATTATAAAAACTACAGCGTGAATATTTTTAAGATATTCTTCAGTGACTTGCTGATGCTCTATAGGTGCATTAATTCCTGGGGTATCACAGAAGATTATGCCATTCCAAGCATATTCATGAACTTCATCTGTCGTGGGAACATCATCAACTTGAGCAACCTCTTTAGCCAATACTGTATTAATAAAAGTGCTTTTGCCAGCATTATATGCACCGAACAACATTACTTTTAAACTGGTTGCATTTTTCAGTTTATTAAATTGTTCAACCTTTGCCTCAAAATCTTTTTTTTGTTCTAGAGTTAGAATATCTGATGTTGAAATGAAAGACTCTATTTTTTCAACAACTAACGATAGTTGATCTGTGTTAAGCGACATTTTTTATTCCTACCGAAGTCTTTTCAATATTTTTTTTAAAAGTATCAAGTACATCTAAAATTTGATTCATATTTTCAGAATACAAGTTCAGTTCCTCACGTATATCATTAAAACTTTGTTTGATCATAGAAGGAACTTGGGATTTTAAATATTGATTCAAGCTTTGATCTAAAGCGACACTGTTAACCCCAACAACTTCTTTGATGGTTTCTATCTCAACGAATATCTGCTCACCTAGCGCATCTGCACCGACTCCACCAACAATTGCACCGAACAGACCACCAACTACTGTACCTACTGGGCCAGCACCAACGGTGCCAGCAAGTGCGCCCGTAGCTAATCCACTCACTATCCCCCCCGCAATACCTGTTGCTTTGCTTAAAACCTTACCTTTAACTTGTTCAATTTCAAGTGTTTCATCTTCAAAATCTTTAAATGTTTCAGATAAAAGTTCATGAGAGACCTGTTTTATATTTGCCATCAACTGGCCCAATGATTCAGACAAAACTTTATTTACCAATCGATTTAATTGATTATTGAGCTCTTTTACTAACTGTTGTTTATCTTTACTTTTTGAATGCTTCTGAATCAATTTATCCACGACCAATTGCATTTCACTTTGTACAGTTAAAATAGTATGTCTTTCCTGCTGGTCAAGTTTATCCGTTGTCTGCATTAAAGAGATCATGACTTGATTCAAACGTTCAATAAATATCTCATCTATACTACGTACAATTTTACCCTTCAGAAAGTTTTGAGCTTGCTGCTGATTTTTAATCAGCTTATAAGCACTTGCCTCATGAATAAGTTTAGTCATTTCATTAAGTAATTGCTTGAGACCAGCTTCTTCAAAATCTTGTTCTAACTGCTTACTCTCCTGGTATGCAAATAAAGAAATAGACAATGGAGTTCTTAGCAGTGAACGAATTGTTTCTTGATTTTTCTCGATATAACATTTTAAACGGTTATACACATCTTTTTCTTGTTTAGCCCTATTAGCAGCCGATTTGTTAACAAAATATTCATCGCCCGAATCTTCATCTTCTTCCAAGTAATCACTTCCAGTGATCAAAGGCAATAAAGGTTTTTCTTTAGAAAGTTCCGCTTGTAAATCTCTGAGTTCATCTATTTGACCTGGTGATCCTGAAGGCGTTAACCATAATACGGCATCAGTGCAATCTATAAAATCTTGAGTTACTTGACCATTTTCAGGTGTCACCGAATGCAGCCCTGGAGAGTCCAACAGCAGAAAATTCTCCCCTAGTGTGACGCCTTGGATACTGGCCGTCGTTTCTATACACCCTTCTTTAAATTTATCTTTAATTGGCTCAATTTGACCATTTCGAACAGTAAATCTCTCAATTTGGTCCGAATTAAAGATTGAAGCAATAAAATTACAGAATGAACTTTTTCCTGCATTGACCTTTCCATAAACCAAAAAGATAATTCTATTCTGGTACTTTTTTGCAAGATACTGTGCTTCGATGACTTTGTTCAGCTCAATATCCCATTTTTGGAAAATACTTTTAAATTCACTTTGCAATGCCTGAAATTCTTTAGCCAAAGGACTCTTAACTTGAAAGTTATAGGATTTATCTAATCTTTCAAATAAATCACGCTGCAAGTGTTGCTTGTGTTTTTGGATGATCTCATCAGCTTGCTGCACATATTGAGCATGATCATGACTAAACTTTTCAAGCTCTTTAAAAAATAGTTCCTTAGCCATTATTCTGCTCTTTTAAACTTTTAAGATGTGCTTCAATTTGTTTAGTTTCAAAATCTAAATCACGAATCGTTTTCGCTAATTGTTTTGCAACATCTGTTTTAGCCCAATGTTCTTCCACTCGTGTTCTGACTAAACGTATATTTTCTTTGGAAACCAATAAACCCTGTATGCTTGATTTAGCATGAGTATCAAATACATACTGAACTGCTAGACGACTAAATTCAGTATTGAATAATTCATTTCGTTTGTTCAACTGCTGCTTCTTGAGCTCCTGTTGCTGTGTATAAGCTGCCTTTTGTCTCTTTTTTTCATTGTCTTCTTCAATTCTTTTTTTTGCTTGCTCATCTGCAGCATTCTTACTACTTGAAGAACTATCATTACTTAAAGCAACAGCCGCTGCTGCAGCTGCTACTACCCCCAAACCAATTAATAACGGTAATGGCATACTCTATTCCCCAAATTAAAAATTTTGCTGAATTTTATTCATCATTTGTTTGACATCATTTTGAAAATTCGTATGCATCTTACGAAGTTCCTGCTGTTTTTCAGCCCTCTTCTGTTCAATATACTTTTTTTGATTTTCCAAATAATGGATGATTTCCTTTATTAAATTATCAAATTCATCACGTTGTAATGTTGAGTGCTCATAATTTTCGTGTAACATCTGCTGAAGCTGCCCCATATTACTTCTGTCTTGTTGCACTGAATTATTATTCGATAATCCTTTAAAATAACGTGTGGTAGAGATACAGATATTTCGAATTTTTACGTCCTGCACTTGTTGCTCAATACGTGCATAAACTATTTCAAACTGTTCAGCTCGAAGTTGATCTTGTTGTGTTAAAACCAGAATAATCTGTGATGCTGATTTCAAAGTCAGCAGCTCGTTCAAATAATCTATTTCTGCTTGATCTAATTCTCCAATTCTTAAACTATGGACAAAAAGAATCAGATTTGCCTCTCTGGTGATTGCATCTACTGCATGACTATCATCTTCGCCTTCTATATCTGCATTTAGACCAGGTGTATCGATCCATTGGATACCTGCAGATTCATCAATAAAAACATCATTTTTAATGGTGGTTCGGCAGTCTGCAACCTTAAAATGATTCTCAATACCAATCAGTGCATTTAAGAGTGAACTTTTTCCATGATTATATTTGCCATACACTGCGATATTAAATAAGTCATTTTCTTTTGCTGACAAATATTCTAATCGTGCAATCTTTTTATCTATCTCAGGAAATTTCTGTTTTAAGGCAGTAAAATTGATCTTATTCATGTTTTAACTTCACCCTATATGACTCTGAATAATGATGTTGTTGCTGTAGTTGATTACAAACTTCTGCATTTTTTTCATAAAAATCAATTTTCTTAAAATCTTTCTGAAAATAGGTTTGATACATTTCATCTATACGACATACCAATGGCCTACTATGATAAATACTACAACCTTGGCTTTGGACATAATATATACACTTACCATCGCCATGATGAAAATCATGCAAGACTGGAATCTTATCAAGAGCTAAACAACATAGCCCACATTGAGTACAGGGAAATTGCTTCATGAACGATCCCACTTTTATTAATAAGTCATTTTAAAACTGATTACTTATCTAGGTAAATATATCTTATTTAAATATAAAAATTAATTTTGTTGTGAACACACCTGCCAGATAACATATACAACATAGATGAAATTTGAAAAAAATTATATTAGAACGCAACTTATGCAGTTAGGCTGTACAGATGAAGAATCTCCAATTACATTTACTGACCGATATAAATATACAGAATCTAAAGATTACATAACACTAACTACCATCAGAATTTATAAGAGAGATATGGGCAAACAAAAAACTATATGTGATCATATAAATCTAAAAAAATCATCTATACCTCACTACATCAATTTCAATTAAAGTGTACATAACAGAAAAGTATATTTTGTAGGACAAGTTATTTTATATGAACATTATGGTTACCTTCGTGCAGGCATTCAGTTAGTCGATAATCCCAATGAAATTATTATGTGGTTTGCCAACTCTCAATTAAAATTTAACAAGTCAAAATATCAATAGTAGTTGCTAATTTTCTACTTGATTTTTTCTTCCCTATACTAACAACCTCCAATTTTTTAAATTATAAAGAAAAAATTAGATCATCATCGCCTCTCTCCTGCAACAGCTTTGTTACACAAACCTATCATTAACGGCTTATTCAGCAATATAATTTCAAAATGAACAAGCCTACACCGGCTTTGTTGCACAAAGATTTGAAATGCAAAGCGCCCCTAATTGAGCCAAATTTAAGGCGTAACTTGGGTAAGTGGTCGACCTAATTCCGTAAATCTGTTGAGGACTGCTACACGTGCATGAATTTCATTCACCTGACTAGGAAAGCTTCTTGCCATTAATTTATCGCCTAATAATTTGATGCAATGCATCTTGGTTTCCACCAAACTGCGGCGATGATAGCCTGACCATTTTTTCCATAGTGTCCTGCCTAAACGTTTAATTGTTCGAAGTAATTCATTTCGCTCTAGCGAGCTACTCTTTGTATCTTTCCATGGTTTCGCATTTTTTCTAGGTGGAATCACCGCATGCCCTTGCCGATCTGCAATGACCTGACGGCATTGCTTGGTGTCATAAGCTCCATCGGTATAAACAGAGTCAATCCGCTCATCTTGTGGAATCTGATTAAGTAAATCACCAAGCACCTGTGAATCACTGACATTATTGGTTGTAAGCTGAACTGCTCGTATTTGTAGGGTTTTAGCATCTATACCAATATGAAGTTTACGCCATTGGCGACGATATTCAGGTCCATGTTTCTTGCGTTTCCATTCGCCCTCACCTAGAAACTTCATGCCTGTAGAGTCCATGAGTAGATGCAGCCCATCGCTACTTTTTTGGTAGCTGATTACAATATCAATATGCTTTTGTCTTCTACAAAGCGTGGTGTAATCTGGAGCTATCCAATTTAATCCGCAAAGTTTAATCAGACTTTGCACAAAGCCAGTGACCATACGTAAAGACAGACGGAATAAGGATTTAATCATTAAGCAGCATTGGATGACTGCGTCGGAGTAGGTTTGATTTCGCCCTTGTTTACCGATGGACGGAGCATACCATTGCGTAGCAGGATCAAACCAAATGGCAATATTTCCGCGACTCATGAGTGCTCGGTTATATGCGGGCCAATTGGT
>NZ_JBLVOM010000080.1:0-5587 GCF_053543775.1 Acinetobacter endophylla
CATCTTTAATAGATGAAACAGAAATTGAATCTATCAGCTTTTGGCAAGCATTCAAATTTTGGTTAAAACTGGGATTCATTAGCTTTGGTGGCCCTGCCGGGCAAATCGCTGTTATGCACCAAGAGTTAGTTGAAGAAAAAAAATGGATTTCAGAACAGCGTTTTATGCACGCATTGAATTATTGCATGCTCTTACCCGGCCCCGAAGCTCAACAACTTGCAACTTATATTGGCTGGTTAATGCATAAAACCAAAGGTGGCATCGTTGCAGGGGTTTTATTTGTTCTACCTTCTCTTTTTATCCTCATTGGGCTGTCTTGGGTCTATGTGAAATATGGCGACGTCCCGATCATTGCCGGTTTGTTTTATGGCATTAAGCCCGCAGTTGCCGCAATTGTATTTCATGCCACGTATCGTATTGGCAGTCGTTCATTAAAGAATAAATTTCTATGGGCGATTGCAGTTATCGCTTTTCTTGCAATATTTATTTTTAATATTCCTTTCCCTTTAATCGTTTTATGTGCAGCGATATCGGGTTATTTGGTCGGTAAAAAGTATCCTGATTTATTTAAGCTAAATGCACATCAGTCCAGTCAAAAATCCTATGGACGTGCAATTATTGATGATGATACCCCTACACCTGAACATGCTGTTTTTAAATGGTCTCATCTGATCAAAATAACTGTAATTTCAGCACTTTTATGGGCAATTCCACTCATCTCTTTAACAGCAGTTTTGGGATGGAGTCATTCTTATACTCAACTGGCTTGGTTCTTTACTAAAGCTGCACTTCTGACATTTGGTGGTGCTTATGCTGTTCTGCCTTACGTTTATCAAGGCGCTGTCGGTTTTTATCACTGGCTCACCCCAACTCAAATGATCGATGGTTTAGCCCTAGGTGAAAGTACTCCCGGCCCATTGATCATGGTGGTGGCTTTTGTCGGCTTCTTAGCAGCTTATAACCATTCGCTGTTGGGTGCTGAACATCAATTTATTGCAGGTGCATTAGGTGCAATCATCGTCACGTGGTTTACTTTTATTTTCTCATTTTTCTTTATCTTAGCCGGAGCACCTGTTATAGAGTCCACACACAATCAAATTAAATTTACTGCCCCTTTAACCGCCATTACCGCTGCCGTGGTGGGCGTAATTTTAAATTTGGCACTCTTTTTATGTTACCACGTGCTTTGGCCACAGGGTTTTGAAGGGAATTTTGATTATATCTCTGCCATTATTGCAATTTTAGCTGTAGTCGCATTATTTAAATTTAATCAAAGTGTGCTCAGAGTCATCATCGGTTCTGCTTTAGTGGGTTTAACGATTAAAATTTTACTATAAAGAATGAACACTAGAGGTATGGATAAAAAATCTATGCTTCTTTTGACACGATTCAAGGTATCTTCTTTCATATAAAAAATTAAAGAATATTCCACTAAATCACTCCCCATTTAACATAATGGCTGTTATACGAAATTAATGGATGTCCGTATAGACTACTTGCATATTGTATTCGATCGAATACAATATAGTGAGAAGATAAGGAATTCTCATGATTGAAATTAAACGTCTGCCAGAATTTGATGAATGGTTAGATGGCATTAAAGACAATATGACCCGTATTCGTCTGAATCGTAGATTAGATAAGGTTCAACGTGGAAATTGGGGAGACATTAAGCCTCTCCAAGATGGCGTTTGGGAAATGAGAGAATTCTTCGGTGCTGGATGGAGAATGTATTACATCCAGCATGGTGACGTAGTGATTGTAATGCTTGGTGGAGGAGATAAATCGACTCAACAACAAGACATCGATCGTGCAGTCAAATTATCGAAAACATTGGAGGATTAAAATGGTTAAAGTCGCTGATTTACCAAGTTTTGATATGGCTGAGTCACTCAAAACTGAAGAAGACATTGTGATGTATCTCAATATGGTTCTTGAAGATAATGATCCAGCTGAATTAGCCCATGCACTTGGTGTTATTGCTAAAGCTCGTGGCATGACTCAAATTGCTAAAGAAGCAGGGATTGGGCGTGAGGCACTCTACAAAGCCCTACGTCATGATTCAGCACCACGTTTTGATACGATTAATCGTGTAGTAAATGCGTTAGGCTTAAAACTCACTGTACAACACGCCTAAAACTTTAAAAAATATAGTAAAAATGGGAGCTAAAGGCTCCCATTTTTAGATTCGTATAACGTGTATTATGTTAATTTTAGAGATTCTACATAAACGTAAAATCTCCTGCACTTAGATTCTGGCATGTGTTCCATACTTATCAATCATAATAGAGCTGGCTTCATTTAAGCCACGCACAGTGACATTCACACCATTCTTTTGAAATTTATTTACAACAGAATCAAGCATGGCGACTGATGTTACATCCCAAATGTGAGAATGGGTCAAATCAATAATCACATCCTTTACATCCTCTTTAAAGTCAAAACCTTGCATGAATTTTTCAGAAGAACTAAAGAAGATCTGACCTCTCAAATCATATAAACGGGCTGTTCCTTCAAAAGATGCTGTTACCTGGATATCATTTTCAAGTTTATTCGCCAGGAACAAGGCTGAAAGTAATACGCCTGTTAACACACCCAAAGCCAGGTTATGCGTAGCAACAACTACAATCACAGTCGCAATCATAACGATATTACTGCTCTTAGGATTATCTTTTAACTGAGTGACAGAACTCCATTCAAAGGTACTGATAGAGACCATGATCATTACCGCTACCAATGCAGCCATTGGAATCACTTTGAGCCAGTCACTGATAAATACAACAAGAATAAGAAGAAAAATACCCGCAGAGAATGTTGATAAGCGTGTAAGGCCACCTGATTTTACGTTAATCATAGATTGACCAATCATCGCACAGCCAGCCATGCCACCCATAAAGCCAGAAGCAATATTCGCAATCCCTTGTCCCTTACATTCCTGATATTTATCACTTGGCGTATCTGTCATTTCATCCACGATAGTTGCTGTCATCATCGATTCAAGTAAACCTACAGCCGCCAGTGCGACTGAATAAGGCAAAATAATCATCAATGTTTCAATATTCAAAGGAATATCTGGAATCAAGAACATTGGAAGTGTGTCAGGTAAAGACCCCATATCGCCCACGGTCCGTACATCAATTCCTAAAGCGATTGCCAATAATGTGATTGCAATGATGCAGACTAGTGGAGAAGGGAGTAATTTTCCTAATTTGGGAACCAGAGGGAATAGATAAATAATTGCTAAACCTAAAGCAACAAAAGCATATACATGCCAGGTCACATTAATCAGTTCAGGCAATTGAGCCATGAAAATTAAGATCGCTAACGCATTTACGAATCCAATAACCACAGATTTTGATACAAACCGCATTAACTTGGCGAGCTTTAAATAGCCTGCCAATATTTGAATCACGCCTGTCAAAATTGTTGCTGCCAGCAGATATTCAAGCCCATGCTCTTTGACCAATGTGACCATAAGCAGCGCCATTGCACCAGTGGCTGCTGAAATCATGGCAGGACGACCACCAACGAAAGAAATCACGACGGCAATACAGAAGGATGCGTATAGACCAACTTTAGGATCTACACCTGCAATAATTGAAAATGCGATGGCTTCAGGGATGAGTGCAAGACCGACGACTAATCCGGCAAGTACATCCCCACGGATGTTAGAGAACCACTGTTCTCGGACATTAGATAACATAAACATAGCCTGTTTTTTAATTTTTCAGATAGGCTAGTGATGTGATATATACAACACACACGCGACTACACCACATCACTAGACAGTGATGAGTTATTTACAGATTTAAGACGGTAAATAAACTTAAGGTGGCGTAAGTGTCATAAGATGAAGGAACTTTTTAGAGTAAAAAAATCAGGACAAGGGTAACAGCTAGGTACTTTTTTATAAAGCCTGGATGTTATATCCAAGCTTTGTTTAATCGGTATTTTATGAAGCTTTTAGCTCCCCAAGTAATTGACCTATTTCCAAACGTGTATAGCCACGTTCTTTAAAGATTAAAATAATTGCTTTTTTATAATCTTCAGAAGTAGAAGTCTTATATTTAGTTATCAGTTGATTCTCAGAATTCAGCTCAAGATCATTTTTGATGGTCAATACTTCGCTAGAAATCTTGTTAAAGATATTTAGGTTAAACATACAGGCACTCTTCATCCGTATTATAGCGGCCCGACTATAACGAATACCTGTCTTAGCTACGCTAGACACCCTTGGCCGCAAGGATTACAAATTAAGAAAAATTCCGCAAGTTTTTGTCTATTGAAAGAATAAATAATCTCCTAACTGCTATCTATTTAACATAATGGGCGTTATACGAAGTACACTTGTATATTAATATAGATATCAACCACTTAATAAAACCAGAAAAAGCCAAAAATGACCGAAAAGCCGATTTTGAAACAAGTCGGCTTTTTTATGAACTGTTTTGATAGTTCTTGCCAATAAATCTGACTAAAAATTACGCTTTTCAGCTTGAGTGATACAATTTTGTGATACATTATTGTATATACAAATTTGAATGTTTTTTATGGAACAGTATTTCGAATGGGATGAGGCAAAGAATCGAAAGAATCAGAAAAAACACGATGTCTCTTTCGAAACGGCAAGCCTTGTTTTTGAAGATCCGCTAAGGATCTCAATCCAGGACAGACATACCGATGGTGAAGAACGTTGGCAGACCATTGGAAAAGTGAAAGGCGTACTAATGCTCTTAGTAGCTCATACCATCTTTGATGAAGATGACTGTGAAATCATACGAATCATTAGTGCAAGACAAGTAACTAAGGCGGAGCGAGATAGATATGAGCATGGTTAGATACTCACGCAAAGAACTGAATGAAAAATTCAGCGACAAGCAAGATGCTGAAATTCAACGCTTGCTTGCTAAGGGAACGGTTCCTGACGATCAGCTAGATCTCTCAGATATGCCTGAAATTACCGACTGGAGCAATGCTGTACGCCACAATCAATTCTATCGACCAGTGAAGCAACAAACATCTATTCGTTTAGATGCTGACGTACTTGCATGGTTCAAAGCACAAGGTAAAGGTTATCAGACACGCATGAATGAAATCTTGCGGGATGCCATGCTAAAAGAATTAAAAAAACATCAGTAAAAATAGGAGCTTAGGCTCCCATTTTTGAATTCGTATAAGGTGTATTATGTTAATTTTAGATAATTTAAATAAAGGCTATAGACGACTAACATCTAATCCTGCTGCGACTAATCTTGTTGCTATCTTTTTCATCTTATTAAATTCAGCAAAATAGCTATCCTTAATTTGGACGGCCTCACAAAACTCTTTTCCTGTGACATCTACCAAACTATCTGCATATTTAATAACTTGGATATGTAACTCCTGCGTCCAAGAACGGCAATCCTATTGATTTCATGATTACCGATGGAACCACACATGATGTTAAAGTTGCGCCTGATTTAATATCAACATTAGATTTAAAAGAGACAAAAGTGGTATGCGCAGATAAAGGCTATGATTCAGAACCACTGCGTGAACAGATCAGGAAAACAGGGACTAAAGCGAATATACCAAAGAAAACAAATAG
>NZ_JBLVOM010000081.1:0-4734 GCF_053543775.1 Acinetobacter endophylla
TAATGCCAGTCAGTTAAGCAGACATTAGAAAAATGTAGTAAAAATGAGTGTATGCCAATACGCTCATTTTTTTTATGACTTTATCTGAAAATTTAGATTGCACCCTTCAACATTCTTTGCCTTCACTCAGCCATTTCAGTGAACTCATTGATTTAAACTGGATTAAAGAAAGCCTACATCAAACAGGTAAGGCTTCTATCAGGAGAAGAAAATTACCTGCCGAACATGTGGTATGGCTGGTAATTGGGCTTGCCCTATTTCGAGATCAACCGATCGGGTATGTCGTAGAGCAACTAAAACTTGTGTTTGGTACAACAGAATATTGTGTCCCCAGTGCAGCAGTGCAAGCACGACAACGTTTAGGACGAGAGCCCTTGAATACCTTGTTTTCTCTACTCAGCCAAGCCTGGTTTGAAGAATCCCAACAGCAATACTCAAACTTTCATGGCCTTAGTGTATGTGCTGTTGACGGGGTGGTTTGGTCTATGCCTTATACAGACGAGAATTTTGAACACTTTGGCTCATCTAAGGGTAAAACCGCTGCAGCCCCTTATCCACAAGTGAGAGCAACCTGCCTGGTAAATACCAGCACCCATGAAATCATTGATGCCCAAATAGGTAGCATGGATCAGGGTGAACTTACACTGGCAAATCGATTATGTCCTCCATCGCATAGTATTACCTTGTTTGATCGAGCCTATTTCTCTGCTGATTTCTTGATTGACTGGCAAACACGAGTAGAAGCCAGTCATTGGTTAATGAGAGCAAAAGATAATTTACGCTATGAGATCATTAAACGTAATTCCCCGCATGACTTTCAAATCAAAATGCCTCTTTCAGCTAGAGCCAGGAAGCTAAATCCATCATTAGGAGAATATTGGGAAGCGCGTTTGATTGAAGTTGAGCAGGCAGGGAAAATTAGACGTTATATCACTTCATTAATGGATTCAAAGGCATATCCACTGATAGGCTTGGCGAAGCTTTATGCCCAGCGCTGGGAAATAGAAATGTGTTACCGAGAAATCAAAAGTGATTTACAGGAAGGCAAGCATTTGAGGAGCAAGCAACCTGATTTAATTTATCAAGAATTATGGGGGGTCTTCATTGCCTATAATATTCTAAGAAGACAAATGAAACATATGGCTCAACGAGCAAAAGTCAGTCCTTTGAGAATCAGCTTTCATATTGCATCTATCGGTATCCTGAATATATTAAGATTTGACTCTTTAGACTCCGCAGGGAATTTACCCAAACATCTAGAAAGTTTACTGGAGAAATCTAAGAGGTATGTGTTGCCTGAGAGGAGGGTTAGAAGTTGCCCACGAGTTGTGAAAGGAAAACCACAGAAATACCCAAGAAAATGCCAGTCAATTTCTTAACTGACTGGCATTAACCCAATGAGGTGCTTTTTTTATATTAAACGACTGATATCACTATTTAATTTTTATAAATCGAATTCTTTAAAAATCTGTTCAATCTGCTCTGCTGGATAGGCGCCTATCACCTTAAAACCATTGGAAAAAATAATCGCAGGAGTACCATTCACGCCCATAGACTGAGCCAGTTTTTTATTCCGTTCAATCGGATTGGCGCAACTTTTTTTCGATTTAGGTTGAATCCCTTGAGCAATCAGATTTTCCCATGCCTGAGCTGGATTAGACTCGCAATACACCTGTTTTGAAGGAGCAACCGACTGGGGTTTTAAAGGAAGAATAAAGGTATAAATGGTCAAGTCATTCAATTTTTTCAGCTCTAGCTCAAGCTTTTTACAATACGGGCAATTTGGGTCAGAAAAGATGGCAATCTGACGTTTACCCGTACCTCTTACACTTTTCACTGCATCCTGAAGCGGTAATTTTTTCCAGTCGATACTATTTTGTTTTAGCATTAAATCGCGGGTCAGATTATGTTGATCCTGAATCCGCAGCATCGGGCCGGCAATCAGATGTTTGGCATCTTCATTTAGATAAACCACTTGGCCCTGCATGGAACCGCTATAGATGCCTTTCATCTCCGTGGTTTGAATATTTTCAATTTTTAAATTGGGACTGTTTTTTGCCAAGTTAGCTTGTACCGTATCAATATTGGCAAATGCGAAGCTTGAAATAAATGTACTTAAACTAATGATCAGTGTTTTTTTTAACATGAATGTTCTACATGAATTGGATAAGAATATGCTTCGATTCTAATCGCTCTGCTTTTAAATTTCTCAAACATTTATGTTACTGTTTACACTCAGTTAAATAAGCTCATAATGTTTCACGTGGAACACCATGTATAGCGTTAGATTGAACTTCAAGATATCTAGAAATCACATAAATATTCACAATAAGAAATTGTTTTATATAATTAAAATATTTTAAATGATAAATATCTTACTCATTCAACCTTGACCGATTTTCTGCATCCATTCTAAACTGCAGACACTTTTTATTTTCCTCGCTACGCCCTGACATGGATTGGCCAAGGATCAACACTATAACGGCATTTTCATGACAATAACGACCAGCTGGCGACCGTTCTTGATGGTCAGCCTGGCTTTAATGATGGGAACGATTGGTACTGCTTTGGCCAGTCCGCTTTATCCGATTTATCAACAGCTCTGGCATTTGCTTCCCAGCCAGATCACCTACATTTTTGTCGCCTATATGTTTGGCTGTCTCTCGACCTTGTTGTTTTTGGGCAGAACCAGTAACAGCATCGGATTTTTACGGACCCTGCAAATTGGTCTGGCCCTGATCACGCTGGGTCTGATCATTTCCGTTTTTGCCCAGAATGCACTGATCCTCTCGATTGGCCGTTTTATTATTGGGATTGCCTCGGGCTTGATGACCACTTCTGCCATGATGGGTTTAATGCATACCATCCCGGAAAGCCATAAGCACACTGCACCGCAACTGATTTCAATCATTACTGCAATGGGTTTTGGTTTGGGACCTTTGGTCGGTGGCGTGATTGCGCAGTTTTCCGCTGCGCCTTTGGTGATGCCATATTTGCCGATTATTTTGGGTGCCGTATTGTGTCTGATTGGCCTGTTCTGGATTAAAGCACCCAAGTTTGAGGTGCAGCCCTTTAGCATGGCGCCTAAACTGCAACGACCTGAAGCCCAGTTTCATCGTGTGTTTATGATTATTGCAGTGACAGCTTTTAGTGCCTTTGCCGCCTTTAGCCTGTTTGCTTCCCTGTCGCCATCCTTTGTCCGCAATATTTTACCTTGGCATGGCCCTCTGGTCAGTGGGGTGGCCATTACCAGTATCTTAGTGGTTTCAGTGATCGTGCAATTTATGGCCAAAGCGGTTGCAGCGTCCAAATGTCTGAATATCGGCCTGATGATGATGTGCTTGAGCCTGATGGTTTTAGCGCTATGTATGTATTCGAGAATCAGCCTGCTATTTTTTATCAGTGATATTTGCTTTGGAATTGGCCATGGTTTTGCCCTGATGGGTGCTTTTGCCCTGATTCATCAAATGACCAGCTTAGACAACCGTGCAGCCGTCATGTCAACCTATCTGTTTATTGCCTATCTGGGCACTATTGTCCCTATCATTGCTGTGGGTTATCTGGCCGATCACTGGGGGCTGGATTTCGCTGTGATCAGCTTTTGTATCGCGATCAGTCTATTGTGTTTTGCGCTGTGGTGGGCGTATCAAAAATCTCATCGACCAGCCTAAAAAAAGCCCTCAGTTGAGTAATGCCAGTCAGTTAAGCAGACATTAGAAAAATGTAGTAAAAATGAGTGTATGCCAATACGCTCATTTTTTTTATGACTTTATCTGAAAATTTAGATTGCACCCTTCAACATTCTTTGCCTTCACTCAGCCATTTCAGTGAACTCATTGATTTAAACTGGATTAAAGAAAGCCTACATCAAACAGGTAAGGCTTCTATCAGGAGAAGAAAATTACCTGCCGAACATGTGGTATGGCTGGTAATTGGGCTTGCCCTATTTCGAGATCAACCGATCGGGTATGTCGTAGAGCAACTAAAACTTGTGTTTGGTACAACAGAATATTGTGTCCCCAGTGCAGCAGTGCAAGCACGACAACGTTTAGGACGAGAGCCCTTGAATACCTTGTTTTCTCTACTCAGCCAAGCCTGGTTTGAAGAATCCCAACAGCAATACTCAAACTTTCATGGCCTTAGTGTATGTGCTGTTGACGGGGTGGTTTGGTCTATGCCTTATACAGACGAGAATTTTGAACACTTTGGCTCATCTAAGGGTAAAACCGCTGCAGCCCCTTATCCACAAGTGAGAGCAACCTGCCTGGTAAATACCAGCACCCATGAAATCATTGATGCCCAAATAGGTAGCATGGATCAGGGTGAACTTACACTGGCAAATCGATTATGTCCTCCATCGCATAGTATTACCTTGTTTGATCGAGCCTATTTCTCTGCTGATTTCTTGATTGACTGGCAAACACGAGTAGAAGCCAGTCATTGGTTAATGAGAGCAAAAGATAATTTACGCTATGAGATCATTAAACGTAATTCCCCGCATGACTTTCAAATCAAAATGCCTCTTTCAGCTAGAGCCAGGAAGCTAAATCCATCATTAGGAGAATATTGGGAAGCGCGTTTGATTGAAGTTGAGCAGGCAGGGAAAATTAGACGTTATATCACTTCATTAATGGATTCAAAGGCATATCCACTGATAGGCTTGGCGAAGCTTTATGCCCAGCGCTGGGAAATAGAAATGTGTTACCGAGAAATCAAAAGTGATTTACAGGAAGG
>NZ_JBLVOM010000082.1:0-3739 GCF_053543775.1 Acinetobacter endophylla
TAGGGTGTGTCCTCATTTGGCTTTGCACCAAATAAATATGCAGGCTATACGGATCATAGATTTATAATTGCGTGCCAGTTTATCAAATCGAGTTGCAATAGCACGGAAATGTTTTAATCTCGAAAATGCATTTTCAACTAAATGTCTTAATTTATATAGATATTTATCAAACTCCTTATTCGATCTCTTACTGTTTGATCTCAATGGAATAATGGGAATCATATTCTTGTTCTTGGCATATATTCTAATGTGCTCAGCATCATACCCCTTATCAGCAATGAGATAAGTTGCCTCGTCTACCGTATCAATCAGTTGTTTTGCAACTTGACTGTCGTGGACGTCACCCTCAGTGATTTTAAAATCAATCGGTAATCCATTCGCGTCGGTTGCAAGATGTATTTTTGTTGTTCGTCCACCGCGTGATTGTCCAATTGCTCTTTCGAAACCATGCCGAGCTCCACTTGCATGTTGATGCACGCGTATGTAGCTTGCGTCAATGAATACCCATTCCTGATCCAAGATGCCTCGTAATCTAAAAAAAATTTATCCCACAATCCCTTGCTTGCCCAACGATTAAAACGATTGTAAGCAGTTTGCCAAGGACAAAATTCTTGGGGAATATCACGCCATGTGGCGCCTGTACGAAGTTTCCATAAGATCGCTTCCATGATATTTCTACTATTCTTTGAACAGTAACAACCGTGTAATCGCATAGTATCTTGAATTTGCTGCCAGATATCATCGGTAAGAAGAGTACGTGCCATTGAAAATATAGAAATAAAAATAACTCAAAGGAGGATTTTAAGTATTTAAAACCAATTCTTCAAATGAGGACACGCCCTAATCATTTATTTAAAACAATAAGAGGTCGTTCAGTGCCGGATATCCCTTTGTTGCAATTCATTCAGCTCACCAAGCATTTTAAAAATAAAACATTGTTTGAGAATCTGGATTATCAGTTGTTCGGTTGCGGCTTGTATACCTTGGTAGGTGTGAATGGGGCGGGTAAGTCAACCTTGTTGGCGATGATTGCCGGAATGGAACCTTTGAGTTCTGGTGAGATTAGGGTGAATGGTTATTCATCGCGGCAAAAAAGACACATCGCTGCTCAGCTTGCCTTTGTGCCTGATCATACGATGGCTTATCCCTTTATCACTGGACGTGAGTCTTTAGACTTTATTGCTTCTGTGCGTCACTTGACTCCACATAGTTATTCAGAGCTGATTGATGATTTTACTTTAACTTCATTTTAGAATATTCAGTTTCAGGCTATGTCGTTTGGTACAGCAAAGAAATTTAGCTTAATTTCGGCATTAATGACCGATGTGCCGATCTTGATTCTGGATGAACCGAGTCATGGCGTCGATGTAAAAGCTCTGCAAATTTTAAAAGAAAAACTAAATGAATCTTCCAGAAATAAAATGGTATTGATGACATGTCATGATCTAAATATGCAACAGCAAATGAGCACAACATTTATTGATATTGCTGAGTTTGGTCTATACCGGGTTTAGTGGATTTATTGGCACGTGCTACGCGTCCATATTTAAATATCTCAATGATTCGCTGTCTGGCGAGATAGCGTTTGCAATATTATGTGAGGGTTGCAGCAGATGCCTTGAGTCGTAATAAGCAGATTACGCTGATTATCGTTCTAATGTTTGGGCCTATGTTGTTTGCAATATTGCTCGCCATGGCAAAACCTATTCTTTTATTGATTGAGGAGCATTTATGGCAACATTCGCTTCCGATCTGGTTTGTTCTAACGATTATGTCGATCTATTGGGTAGGGGTGCAAAAACAATCATTAATGGGAGGTGAAGCAAATCGCTATTTGCAGCACTTGCCAATACGGCATCATATTGTTATTGCCACTGATCTCATGGTGATTTTGCTGCTGAATAGTTTAATTTTTCTGCCTTATGTAGTTGCTGATATTTATATGTTCATGGAGCCCGGGAGAGGTTGGTCAACCTTGCCAAATATTTTCTTGATTGCATTGTGGGCTTTTCCGTCACATTGTTGCAATTACTCTGTCTAAGGAAGCGAAAGAATTTATTTTTATTCTTCATGCTTTCTTTTCTTGGTCTAGTTCTAATGGCGCTGACCACATTACAGTTCCTGGCCTTACTTAGCTCGATTTTATTTATTGTATTTGCATTAAGAGCCTTGTATCAAAACCAGTTGATGAAGCCAATCAATCTATCTATTCAGCTCAATTCAATGCGCTTACATCACGCATCCACTCTATATAAAAATTTGATCCGGATCTATCTCAGGCAGCTCTTTCAGCCGGCTGAATTAGGCAAGCGTTTAATTTTGGCCGTATGTGCAATATTGCCTGTAGTAATCATTCCCATGGTAAGTGCAAGCGTGATTTTTGAGAATTTTTTGTGGAGTCGATGGAAAGGAGGTGAGCAAAGTCTATTTTTCCTTAGTTTCACGATTTCCATTCTTGTGTATTTGGTGGCTAAGTTGTAGGTTGAACTGAAAAGTAAATTTTTACAGCAACATCGCTTTATGCGATTGCAAGGCATTTCTCAGTGCCAGATTAGTCAAGCGCAATACATGACCTTATGTGGGCTGAGCTTTTTTATTCTGCTTCCTGGTTTGGGTGTGGTGATCTATGAAGTGAGCATGTTGCATGCTGTATTGTTGCTATTTGTAGGGTTGATCTTGCTGTGTGTAAATATTTTGATTAACTCTAAACCAGAGGAAGTATATGCGGCAGCAAAGTTATCCATGTTTGTCCTATGTTGTATTACCTTAAGGTTAATTTTAGGTCTAAAGTTTTAATAAAGATTAAAACTTTTAATCAAAAACATTTCTTAAATTAAAAAACATGCATGGATTTAAACGGATTCAGTCCCTTTAATGCTCAAGAAATGAAGAAAATTGCGATTTTTGTAGAATAAATAAACAGTCGTAATGTTTTTGCTGAATTATTTAAAAAAGGGGGTTGTATTGGGTCGGGAATCCTGTAGAATGCACATCCATCGGCGGTGATGAAGATTAAAACTTCTGATAAAACAGTGACTTAGTTGAGATTGATTGAGTTGGGTTTTGGAAAGAAAGTTTAAAAATAATGTTCATGACTGGTTGACTTTCTAGAGATAGAGAGTAATATAGCCGACCTAGCTTGCTGGTGACGAATCAGCAAGAAGATCATTAAGAGATTATGAAGAACAACTTGTGTGGATTTTTACTGGTTGATTGATCGAAATTATTTTCATTGATTGATGGTAGAAATTACTCGAAGTTTATTTGAGAAATATTTGTCAGAAAATTGATGAGCCAAGATTGGTACCCTTTAAGGTACTACATAGTATTAAACTGAAGAGTTTGATCATGGCTCAGATTGAACGCTGGCGGCAGGCTTAACACATGCAAGTCGAGCGGGGAAGAGTAGCTTGCTACTTGACCTAGCGGCGGACGGGTGAGTAATGCTTAGGAATCTGCCTATTAGTGGGGGACAACATCTCGAAAGGGATGCTAATACCGCATACGTCCTACGGGAGAAAGCAGGGGACCTTCGGGCCTTGCGCTAATAGATGAGCCTAAGTCGGATTAGCTAGTTGGTGGGGTAAAGGCCTACCAAGGCGACGATCTGTAGCGGGTCTGAGAGGATGATCCGCCACACTGGGACTGAGACACGGCCCAGACTCCTACGGGAGGCAGCAGTGGGGAATATTGGACAATGGGGGGAACCCTGATCCAGCCATGCCGCGTGTGTGAAGAA